>CAYJNC010000141.1:0-5525 GCA_964371185.1 uncultured Christensenellaceae bacterium | reverse complement strand
TACTCTCAAAATTTTTTTTTATTTTTTTTTTTTATCATATAGTTTTACTACCTTATAGAATTACACTACTCTCAAACATATGCAACAACGGTTTAATATTGCTAAAAGTTTTACTACCATATAGAATTACACTACTCTCAAACCCTAAGATACCCGGCAGTCGTAAAGATTACGTTTTACTACCATATAGAATTACACTACTCTCAAACCTCAAAATTGCGTTTTACGAGTATAAAGGCCACTACTCCTCTGATTCCTTATGGTAGACGTAGTGCTAATTTAATTGTACTCTTGTCAATGTTTCATGTCAATCTATTATACATAAATCTTCGTCTATTATGCGAATTTTTTCGCAATCTAATCGCATTTTTCCTAAATGACCGTCTAACATAAGCACATTGGTTTTGTTATAGTGGATAAAAGAATACAAGTCTTCTAATTGCCCTTCACTAAGCAAAGAACGCACACCCGGCAAAACAAAGAATTTTATGCCGATAAACTTTTGAACTATCCTAATATAGTCTATTATCTCTTCGGCTAAATTTCCCGGTTCTATCGTGAACTTCAACCCTACATTCTTAAGCAATCCGGGAATATCTGTTTGCAAACTAAATTCCACCTCAAAATCAAGATTTTCCGAAACATCTTTCGCAAAGTCCAAAACACCGGCATTTAGCCTTAAATAGGCTTCATACCCATCGCCCTTCAGATATTGTGCTTCTATCAAATTGTATAACTTATTTAAGTGCTTGGTACAATTTATGTTCAGATTGAAAATGTCTGTTATTATGTCTATATGCTTAGAAGGTTTTAACTGTTTGTCACCGTCAAATATGGCAAACTCGCCCTCTTCGCCGTCCGCTTGAAGCAGTATATCTTTAATAAAATTCTGATAGAATTGTCGGTTTTCTATTATAAGCACCTGTATTTGGTTTTCTTTGGTAATAAGTGGGGTCGGAAAGACCGAGTGAACAATATTCATAGTATTATCAACCTTTCGTCCGAGTCTATTGTTTCGCTTTCGTGTGAACCCAAAATAAATTCCATTTTTTGAAATTGCTTCTCGGTAACACACAATGCCATAATGTTTCCTTCGGGCGGTTTTTGCTTGCGCACACCCAAAAGTACCGAATCTACAACCGTATTGTTTATTGCAAGTTTACAATAAACAGATTCCTGCAACATAATAAAACCGTCCTTTAACAGATATTTCCTGAACCTGGAATAATTTCTTCGGTCGGTACTCGTTATTGTGGGTAAATCAAAAAATAATAATATTCTCATAAACCTATAACTCATTTCCGTATACCAATATATTTCCTTGTCCGTTGTTGTTTAACCTGTCAAAAATGCTCCGCAAATATATTCTTATTGTGTTTAACATGTATTGCTTTTTGCCGGCTATAATAAATTCTTTGTTTAACACATTGACGAGTTGCATCTTTTCTTCTTTGTCAAATTGCTCGAGTTGCATATTTACTACTTCTTCGTCTATTATCGGCCGAAAGGGCTCCATTAAATCGCAAGCCAAATTAAATTGATTATACATATTGCAGTGGGAAATGCCAAGTTGCGTTATGTATCCGCAGGCGGAAATTTCACGGTTGAAGGCGGATAGTATTATGCTATAACCATAATTTAAGGCGGCGTTAGTGTTGTTCATGGAATCCCGAGAAAAACTTTTTCCAAACAAGGCATTAAAGTAAACCTTTGCCGCATGTCCTTCCCTGTTGGTTGCGTCATTAAATTCAATTTGCTTTAGGTAACCATCTAAAAGTTCGCACTCTACCAACCCCAATTTTTGCAGCAAGCCTTTTTGTTTTTCTATTTTTAAGGAGACAATTTCCGTCCAGACTTCGCCCTTTGTTTGCTCCTCCCATTTGGTTTGGGAGGAGACTTTCAAACTGGTATCGTGACTGCCATAATAAGGGCATAATTCGGAGATAGGATTTCTTTTTTCGTCACAAAAGATTACCCGAATTTTTTGCTTAACAAGCTCGCACAAGAGGGCGGCGGTTATTGAAATAGCGGTATTTTCGACAATCAGAACCGCAATTTCGGATAAATGCACCTTTTTAACCTCGCTGTCCCGTATAACCAAATGATTTAGTTTTAAATCTAACTTAGCCGATTTCGTTATGACTACCACCCTAAAGCTCATATTTTCACTCCCTTTCCAAGCCGGCTAATAGGTCTCTCCTGTTTTCAAACATTCCGGTGACAGATTGATGTATGAGTATTACTTTGTTGTAGTTGGATATTGTTTTTGAAGTTAATAAACTCCCGGTTTTTTTAGCCCCTTTAATAAGTGAAATATCAGTTAATGTTACATTACAAGCAAATAGGTTTAACATATTTACAAGCACCTTGCATTGGTTTTCAAGTGTGAGTTTAATAAATTCTTCCCTGCCGGACCTAATCGCTCCTGCAACCGAAGACAAACGAATTTTGTATGCAGTATTTTCCAATTTAAAAAGCAATACATCGTACAACTCTAAATTCTTCGTGGCATCTATCTTGTCATATTCGCTTATTTTCAGTTTGTCGTTAATTGCAAGTCGACCAACAAATTTTTCCAGCCGTCGCATATATTCGTAATCATCATTGTTTAATATCAGTTGAACGGCACCTTTATACCCAATTTGAACATTTGTTCTTTGTGACAAGTGCATGGGGAACCCGTCTATATTAATTAAAGAATCAAACGGTAGTTTAGGCAATATTATTTTTATGTCTTTAAGCCCAAATTGTTTAACTAAATATTCTTCCAACAAGCCTAAATCATTTTCGATTTTGTTTGCCAAGTGTATGGGCACAAATTCTATCGACCGAACTCTTTTGCCTTTTTGTTCATGTTCAACCACACAAAAATATGCGCCGGCAACCTTTTTAAACCCGCCGTATTTGGTTAGATCGGTCAGATGATGGGTAATTTTATTTTTATCGGTAGGGTTTTTAACGGCAAATTCGCCCTGTCCGGCCTTATAGATTGTTTCATCGAAGAAACCACCCGAAACGGTGCGAGGCTTTCTGGTAAACAATATGTTGTTACCCTCCATAACTTTTCGTACAAGCCCAATGCTTTCTTTTCCGCTCCACGCAACGTAGTCTCCCTTAGTTATGTCCGAAGAATACAGTGCATTTTCGTTCAGGCTATAATTTGTTGTTGTAATATTGCGGAAAAATTTTTCGGTGAATTTAGTGTGAAACACATTGCCCACAACAATATTTAAGTAGGCATCTTTTGCATGATGAAAATTGTTTATACCTCTTGATTTAAACATTTTAAAGTGTTTTCGGAAATTCGTTACATGTTCGGCCTTAACATAAACAACAATTCGGCAACTGCCTTAGTAGACTGCCCGGTCTCTACAAGTTGTCTGTTTATAAACCCTTTAAGTTCGGTTTCCGAAAGTTCGGTTGTGCGATTTAAGCGTTTTAACTTTTCTTCGGTAATAAAATTGTTATCCGCCCATAAATTCCAGAGAGATTTCTGCCGATATTGTTCCGGCAAAGGGAAGGTATCGCTTTTATCTAAATTCGCTGTTTTTTCCACCAACACAAGGTTGTTTCTTATGCTGTCATCCTTTGTTTTGGAACGTGGGTAAATATGGTCTATGTCATAAAAATTATCGTCAAATAACCTTTCAAGCGCTATCGCCTTTCCTGTATATGCACAACGTCCAAGTTGAGTAAAAAACAAGTACCACTTTTTGCTTCGTAAATCGCTTTCGGTTTTGTTTGAAAGCAATTCTTTTATCTCGTTATACTCGGCAGGCATTTTCTTATAATAATTTAACAATTCATTTTTGCGTGAAATTGTTTGCACCCTTTCGCCGTCTCTTCTTGTCACCTCTATAAACAATTTTTCCGGCCGACCGCCCATAATTTTTTCAATCTCTTTCACTATTTGAACAGATTGCCAAATACCCTTTTTAACGGAAGGCGAGCAATATAGCGCCTCTACATCGGCATATGTAATATCTTCTTTGCCTTTGTTTGAATACATTTTTAAAATATTATCGGTGTAATCAAAATCTTTGCTTAACAGTTGCATAAGATTGTTATTTGTGTTGTACATGTTTTCTATAATACAAACAGCCTCACCCGTCTGCCTGTCAAGAGAGTATATTGTTGTTAAAAATTCACAAGACAACCTACCCCAACCGCTATATTTTAATTTACACAAATTCTTTAATTGTTCTTTTGTAACTTTTGGATAAGCCTCGGTTATTTTGTTTTTCAATATATCGCCGGTAGACGGAAAAAGTGTTATCCACCTAATAACATCTTCAGCCATGTTAGCGTCATAACCTTCACCGAAAATTCTCATAAAATCAAAATGCGCCTTCATCGAAGATTTAAAATTTTCGTTTATACCACCAATTTTTATATCGTCATGAACAGAACACAAACAATTCTTTATTAAATATTTTTTGAAAGCAGATATTGTAACCGTTTTTTGTTTCATAAACAGGTTGTCAAAAATTGCTTGCTTAAGTTCAACGGTTATCGGCAAATTATTTAGCGTTAAATTGTTAATTTCGTTCAACACTTCAAATTTGCTATACAGCAAAGAATATTTTGGTAGCACGTGTTTATCTTTTAAATATGTGCAATACGATGTCATTCGTTCAATAAAGCCTTCCGCACTTGCCGCACTGTCGACAACTTTGTCAAAATTCCACGGCGTTATTTTGCTATTTTCTTTCTTAACTATCCATGAGTGTTGCGAATGACTATTAAGCGGCCCGACATAGTAGGGAATTCTATACATAAATATTTTTGCTATCTTTTCTGCCACGGTAAATTCGCCGTCGTTCTCTTGTAAAAACGGTAAATTTGCTTTACCCGCAATTAAAATTGCTTTTAACTCAGACAAATGAACTTGATATGGTATTACACTGTTTTCGGTCGTGCGCAGTTTGGGTAACAATTTATTTTCTTCTATTTTACTTATAATATTTGAATATTGTGCATCGTATTCGGATATACCTTTAAATTTTCCTTTAAGATATTTGCAAAATTCTTCTTGCGTGGCGGTCTTATTAAATTCGTCAGTAGTACTAATGTAAGACGGGTAATTGCCTTTTATATTCTCTGCACTGAATATTTCTCTATATTCGATTGGACAATATGCTTTCACAAAACTTTTTAATAATTGCAGTTCAGTGCGATGCGTTTCATATTCTTCTATTTTGGCAAGAGAAAGATAATTTTTGTCTTTTAATATGTTAGTCAGAACAGACCAATCGTAAATGGCCTTTAAAAGTTCAATAAAAACAGCATGTTCACCCAAGCTGTCTTCTATGGCTGCAAATTTCTCGTCATACCCGCTTTTAAAAGATAACTTTTCTTTTGCTATCTCTTCATTAATTACAGCTGTACCGAAAAGTTTGCCGATGTCACCGGTACCGCCTGCAAGAAGTTTAATTATTTGCTTTTGGTTTGCGGAAGGCTTAGATTTTAACAACTTGGTTATTCGCTTTTCTTTGTCGGTTATTCCAAAGTCTACATTTTTTAAT
>CAYJNC010000140.1:0-5563 GCA_964371185.1 uncultured Christensenellaceae bacterium | reverse complement strand
TTTTTGCAAAAGGCGCTTGAACTTAACCATAAGGTTATAATAGTAATAAACAAGATAGACAGGCCGGACGCAAGGCTTAATGATGTGGGCGACGAAGTGTTAGAGTTATTGCTTGAGCTTGACGCAACATCAGAACAGTTAGACAGCCCGATTGTTTATTGTTCGGGCAGAGACGGCACGGCTTCTCTTGATCCAAACAAATCGGGTGCAGATTTGGTACCGCTTTTTGACACAATATTAAATTACATTGATGCTCCTTCCGGGCAAGAAGACAAGCCCTTGCAAATGCTTGTTTCTTCACTCGATTACAACGAATATGTAGGCAGAATAGCTGTCGGTCGGATAGAGCGCGGTGAACTTAAAACAGGGCAAGAAGTTTCTTTATGCGATTATCATGCAGAAGAATTGTGCGCTAACGGCAAGGTTACGGCTATCTATCAGTATGAAGGATTAAAACGTGTCCCGGTAGAGACCGCTAAGGTGGGTGACATCGTGGCTTTTTCGGGGTTAGAAAAGGTGAGCATCGGTAACACGGTTTGCGCTCCATACGAATTTGAACCCATACCGTTCGTAAAGATTTCAGAACCAACGGTAGAGATGATGTTTTCGGTTAACAACAGCCCGTTTGCCGGCAAAGAAGGTAAGTTTGTTACTTCGAGGCATTTAAGAGACAGATTAATGGGCGAGTTAAGAAAAGATGTTTCGTTGGCTGTTCATGAAACAGACAGTGCAGAGTCCTTTAGGGTACTTGGCAGAGGCGAAATGCACCTTTCGATATTAATAGAAACAATGAGACGAGAAGGATATGAATTTCAAGTTGGATCGCCGAAAGTTCTATATAAAACGATAGACGGTCAAATGTGCGAACCGATAGAACGTTTGCTTGTAGACGTACCGGCAACAAGTGTTGGTGCGGTTATAGAGAAATTAGGCAGAAGAAAATCTGAAATGATTCATATGACTCCGCAGGGAGAGCGTATGCGTGTGGAATTTTTAATTCCCGCCCGCGGATTGTTCGGTTATAGAAGTGAGTTTATGACGGATACGAGGGGCGAGGGTATATTAAACACTATCTATGACAGTTATGCACCATATAAAGGCGAAATAGAAAAGCGTACCTACGGTTCGCTGGTTGCCTATGAAACAGGAGAGGCGGTTACGTACGGTTTATACAATGCGCAAGAGAGGGGAACGCTCTTTGTCGGAGCAGGCACTCCTGTTTATGCGGGTATGGTTGTTGGTTATTCGCCAAAAAGTGAAGACATAACGGTTAATGTCTGTAAGAAAAAACACGTTTCCAATGTTCGTGCTTCGGGAAGTGACGATGCTTTAAGGCTTACAACACCAAGGGCGATGAGCTTAGAAGAAATGCTTGAGTTCTTAGAGGAAGACGAAATGCTCGAAGTTACACCGGAAAGTTTACGTATTCGCAAAAAAATACTCGAACATACGGCACGTGCAAAGGCGAACAGAAAATAATTTTTATTAAATATTGAGTTTGCGGGGGTATTATTATGAAAAAAAGAATATTATGTTTTGGTGACTCTAACACTTGGGCATACAAGCCGAGCGGTCAACCCGACAATTATTTATTGCGGTTTGATGAGAACGAACGCTACACAGGCATATTACAAAATAAGTTAGGACAAGACTATGTTGTGATAGAAGAAGGTTTTAACGGGCGTACAACTGTTTTTGAAGACAGTGAAAGCCCATATAGAAACGGGCTTGATTTTTTGCCGGCATTGCTTATGACACATATGCCGCTTGATTTAGTAACTATAATGCTCGGTACTAATGACATTAAAAACAGGATATGTGCAGATTCCACAAAAATAACAGCAGGAATGGAGCAACTTGTTAAGGCGGTAGCAACAAGCGGAAGCGGATGGCAGGGTAAACAACCTAAAATACTTGTTATTTCACCTATATTAATAGGGGAAAACATTGGCGATACGCAATTCAGCGACGAGTTTGACGGAAAAAAATCTTATGAGATTTCAAAAGAGCTTGCAATTAAGTATGAAGAAATGGCAAAAGCGAACGGTTGTGAGTTTTTAGATGCATCTAAAGTTGCGAGTGCGGGGGAAGATGCCATACACTTAGACAGCGAAGGACATGTGGCTTTAGCAGATAATTTATATAAAATCATCAAAATAATAATTGGGTAAGTTTTTTTGATTAAAGTATGAGTGAAAAGGTTATGTATGATACGATTGAATATAAAGTATCGGTAAAATATTAATTAAAAAGGAAGGCAATAAACATGGGCAGCAAAAAGTATAAAAGTATATCCGGAAAAATCAACAGAATTATCATTATTTCAATACTTGCTATTGTTGTGGCAATGACGGCCATAAGTTCTTACGAATCAACGGAAACTGTTTTTGAAATGCTTGAAGAACAAAGTGTCAGCGGAACCAATCTGTTGCAACTTACGGTAGGACAGCAAGAAGATTTAGGAACTGTTGATCAGACAGTAGTGTTAGATTCGCTTAAAAGCACTAACGGTTATGAATACACTATTTTTGATGGTAATGTTCGTGCGTATACGACATTAATGGAAAACGGTGAAAGGGCAGTCGGGACAGAGCTTTCGACGGAAATAGCCGATATCGTTATAAACCAAGGGTTGCCCTATGTTGGAGAAGCTAATATTTTAGGCGTAGACCATATTTGTTCATACGTACCTTATAAAAATTCGAGCGGACAAGTAATAGGTGTTTTGTTTTCGGGTGTAGCAAACGACACCATAGATGCGAAAATATTGAACAACATACTTATTAACTCTATCGTCGGAGCCGCATTCCTGATTGTAGTGGTATTGATAAGCACACAATTTGTTAAAAAGTCTATTACAAAGCCTTTGGCTCAAGTTGTTCAGGCATCAGAAACAATAGCAAACGGTGATTTCTCTTTTGATATTAAGAAAGAAAATGACGATGACATCGGAAGATTAGCGGACACCTTTATGTATATGAGAAACAATTTGACCGAGCTTAACCAAGAAATGGTTAACATTTTCAAAGAAGTAGGCGGCGGAAATTGGAGTATTAATATGGAAAATGAGGAGCTATACTCGGGTAGATGGGAAGAATTGTATGACTCGGTAAATAACATGTTGCGTTCGGTTAGAAGTGCACTTGAAATTGTTTCTTCTTCTACAGATCAAATTTCTGCAGGAGCAAGCCAGGTCGCTAACGGAGCACAAATTTTGGCAGAAGGTTCAATAGACCAAACGGAAGGCGTAGAGAAGCTTTCAAGTACAATTAAAGAGATTTCGGAACAAGTCCAAGCAAATTCACAGAATGCTAAGGAAGCTAATGAGTTGGCAGTGTCTTCCGGAGAAGTTACACAAGTAACATTAGAAGAAATGAAGAATATGCAAAGCGCTATGCAAGAAATTGTGAACACGTCTCAAGACATTGCAAAAATTGTTAAGGTAATAGACGACATTGCTTTCCAAACCAATATTCTTGCCCTAAACGCAGCCGTAGAGGCCGCACGTGCCGGAACGGCGGGCAAGGGGTTTGCAGTTGTTGCCGATGAGGTAAGAAACTTAGCTCAAAAGTCGGCCGCTGCCGCAAAAGATACCACCAAGCTTATAGATTATGCGGTTGAAACGGTAGACGGCGGTGTTAAGATTGCCAACAAGGCGAATACGTCTTTTGAAGATTTAGCCCAAAAGGTTCAGAACTTAGTTACTATCATAAACGAAATATCCGATTCTTCGGATATGCAGGCAAAGAGCGTAATAAATACAACCGACGACATAGAACGAATAACAACGGTTGTACAAACAAATTCCGCAACAAGCCAAGAGAGTGCCGCCGCAAGCCAAGAGTTGTCCAGCCAGGCAACGACACTCAGAAATGTTGTGAGACGCTTTAAGCTTTAGATTAATACCATTAATAAAGACTCGGAGAAACTATTTTCGGGTCTTTTTTGTTGCGAGGAATAATAAATTTGTTGTATTTATTGGCGAAATGATATATAATTTTAAACTATGAATAGACAATCGGACATAAAAAAATTAGTTATATTTGTATTGATTATTGCAGGGGCAATAATATTTGATCAAGCGGTAAAGTATTGGGCGAGCACCGTTTTACAGCACGTTCCGGGGCAAACGCTTGACTTTATTCCCGGTTTCATGAATTTTCACTATGTAGAAAACACGGGGGCGGCATTTTCTTTGTTTTCAAACGCAACACCTTTTCTTGCTGTAGTATCTGCAGTCATGGCGGTTGTGCTCATTGTTTTTCTGTGGAAATACAGAAACATAAAATCAAACCTGTTCAGGCTTTCGATGTGCTTTATAATAGGCGGTGCGATAGGCAATTTAATAGACCGAGTATTCTTAGGGTATGTTGTAGACATGTTAGAATTCAGTTTTGTGAATTTTGCAATATTTAACGTTGCAGATTCCTTTGCTTGTATAGGTGCGGTAATGCTTGCCATATTTATTATTTGGTTTTGGGACAAACATCAGAAGAAGGAAAAAGATGCAGAGGAAAGTTGAAGATAGTAAATTAGTTGGCAGCCGTTTAGACACATATTTGGCGACGCTTTATCCAAATTGGACACGTTCATATATAAAAAGCCTTATAGACAAAGGCTATGTTTTTTTGAACGGTAAAAATGTTAAGGCAGGCGCAAAAATACGCCTCGATGATGAAATAACAATTAAGGAAATAGAGGTACAAACAACAGACGTTGTGGCACAAGACATACCTTTAGACATAATTTACGAAGACAATGATATAGCTGTAATAAACAAACCTCAAGGAATGGTGACACACCCTGCGGTAGGCAACAGGGAAGGCACGCTTGTGAATGCCTTACTATACCACATAACAGATTTAGCCGGCATAGGCGGAGAAATCCGACCGGGCATTGTGCATAGGTTAGACAAAGACACATCCGGTGTTTTAGTCATAGCAAAAAACGATGCCGCTCACAATGATTTAAGCGAGCAAATGGCGGCGCACACGATGGAAAAATTGTATACGGCGCTTGTTTTTGGCAACATAAAAGAAGAGGGCGGCAGTATAAAAGCCCCTATTGGGCGTGACAGGCGAGACAGAAAGAAAATGGCGGTTGTTCGCCAGGGTGGGAGGGAAGCGCATTCTTGCTACAAGGTGCTAAAACGTTACCTTCAATATACTTTAGTCGAAGTAAGCCTGAAAACAGGAAGAACTCACCAGATACGTGTCCACATGAAACATGTTGGGCATCCGGTAGTCGGCGATAAAGTCTATACTCGGCAAAAAAGCACTTTGTATTCAGAAGGGCAGTTGCTTCATGCGACCAAGTTAACGTTTGACCATCCAACAACAAAAGAAAGAGTTAGCTTTAGTGCCCCGCTGCCTGATTATTTTAATAGGGTACTTGAAAGTTTAACCGAAGTTTGAAAAATTGGTTGAACTTTTACAGACATTTTGATATACTTATCTAAGAAATAAATAACCTTTAAACAGCACAGCGAGGCGGTAAGGTGATAGTTATTATTCCTTTGTGTGTAGATTTAGAGGCGCAAAGGTTTTTTTATGGAAAAAAATGA
>CAYJNC010000139.1:0-5607 GCA_964371185.1 uncultured Christensenellaceae bacterium | reverse complement strand
GAACGGTTGAGCCCGGGATGGGTATAAAATTTATGGCAACGGGCAAATCCTTCGATGCCACCGAAACGGGCACATTTTCACCCGACTTAATCCCACTGCAAGAATTGAAAGCAGGCGATGTGGGTTATGTTGCCGCCAGTATTAAAAATGTTGCGGACACAAGGGTTGGTGACACCATCACCGACGATAGAAACCCGGCACAAGAAGCGTTAAGCGGGTATAAGCAAATTACCCCCATGGTTTATTGCGGTATATACCCGGCAGACGGTGCAAAATACGACGACCTTAGAGATGCTCTCGAGCGTTTGCAACTAAACGACGCATCTTTATTATACGAACCGGAAGTATCCGCCGCCTTAGGCTTTGGTTTTAGATGCGGATTTTTGGGTTTGCTTCATATGGAAGTCATTCAAGAGCGTTTAGAAAGAGAATTCGATTTAGACTTAGTTACCACCGCACCGAGTGTTGCGTACAAAGTTCACTTGACAAGCGGAGACGAAATGGAAATAGAAAACCCCACCAACCTTCCGGACTTGTCCACCATAGACTATATGCAAGAACCTGTTGCTGACGTCAGCGTCATGACACCCGACGAATATGTTGGGGCGGTTATGGAATTATGCCAAGAAAAACGTGGTACATTCAAAAACATGGAATACATAGAAAAAACTCGGGTGCTTTTGCACTATGAAGTTCCGCTAAACGAAATCATATACGACTTTTTCGATCTGTTAAAGTCAAGAACTCGTGGTTATGCGTCTATGGACTATGAAATCAAAGGTTACAAACGCAGTGATTTGGTTAAATTAGATGTCTTGCTAAACGGCGATATATGCGACGCACTTTCGCTTATTGTCGAAAGAGCCTACTCAAGAGGACGAGCAATTGCCGAAAAATTAAAAGAAGTCATTCCGAGGCAAATGTTTGAAATACCCATTCAGGCGGCAATCGGCGGCAAGGTTATTGCGAGGGAAACCGTTCGGGCTATGCGAAAAGACGTGCTTGCAAAATGTTATGGTGGCGATATCACTCGTAAGAAAAAATTGCTCGAGAAGCAAAAAGAGGGTAAAAAGAGAATGCGTCAGGTGGGCAGTGTAGAGGTTCCTTCCGAAGCCTTCATGAGCGTACTGAAAACAAATTAAAGCATACAAAAAACCCCGATAATCGGGGTTTTTATTTTGGTTCTTCAACTCGCCATCATAAAAACAACTATCCTTAATATATATAACTACCTTCAAACTGTTATGGATATTTCAGAACAATATTCAAAAGAGCATAATTTTTCATTTAGGCAGTTTGATTGTAACTTCTGCACCGCCTTCTTGTTTATTGAGAACTTCGATTATTCCACCGTGTTTTTGCACAATTTCATGGACAATTAGCAAACCAATACCGTTTCCATCAACACTTTCCCCCGTTGTGGACAAGAACAACTTATCGAGCTTGCTTTTGTTAAACCCGGCTCCGTTGTCAGCCACTTTCACACAAACATGGTTTTCAAGATTTTCTACTTCTATACTCACATAATCCTTCGTGTACTTTAAAGAATTTGATATCACGTTTATTATCGCCCTTAACAATTTGTCTTTATCACAAGAAATTTCCACACTATTCGGCGGATCGTAAAGTATATCTATGTCGTTTAATATAGCAATAGACTCTACCTTTTCTACGGATGCGGTTACTATGCCTACCACGTCGTGACTTTCAAAAGAAAAACTCTCCACATTACTATTTATTTTGCTTAAAAATATTAGATTCCATTGGGCTGTTAAATAATTACTGGTACAAATCGTACCAATTAACGTTAAATACCTTGGCTATTTTTTGTGCTACCTCGGGTTTTAACTTGCGTTTCCCATTTTCAATGTCACACAAAAAGTTTTGTGATATGCCAATCATTTTTCCCAATTGATGTTGTGAAATTTTTCTTTTTTCTCTTTCTACTTTTAATTTTTTCATTGATTCACGCTCCTATCTCACATTGAGATTATACAAGCCTTTAAATGCGCGTCAACACTATTTGAGATAATTTTTACATTTTTATTGCTTTTTATCTCTAATAGCGATATTTTTATTGAAAGGCGGTTATATATAATTATGAATAACATCAAGGAATTACGTATAAAAAAGAAAATAAGTCAAATCAAAATGTCCAAAGAATTAGGGGTTGCGCAAAATACTATAAGCCAATGGGAAAACAACACAAGACAACCCGACAATGACATGTTAAAAGCATTGTCAAATTATTTTAAAGTATCGATAGATTATATTTTAAATCAGCAGACTCACGAATCTATAAAAGAAGAATACTCCGCATTTGAAAAAGAGTGTATAACCCTTGTTAGGAATTTAGATGAAGATGGAAAAAAATATATATTCGAGACCTTAGAGATGGCACAGCTCCGATATGCTAAGAATTCAGAAAAAAAAGCAAACGACAAATAAAGATAGTAGATAATGTTATTTACATAAAATTTTGATATTAAATAATAAAAAGGTGGTGTTTTAAATGAAAATTTCCAAGAGTATTTTTATAATTCTGTTTTGTTGTATACTTTTTTTACTTCTTAGTTGTAGTTCTCCTGAGCCTCCTGTAGAAACTGTAGTATCTACAATTACACCAACCCCCGAAACGACTTCGGAACCAGTTTCTACCCCAAAGCCGACTCCAGATTCATCAATATATATATTAGATGGTAAATTGAATTTAGAAGATAAGGTTACTATTGGAATCCCGTCATCATGGCAACATAATTCAGTACAAAACGATTATTACTACTACGCTCCTAAAGATAATACCCTTGAAATGTTGCATTTCCATTTTGTTGAAAATTTTAGCGACGCAGATTTTGATGAATTTACTGATGAATCTACTATTGATTTATCTTATGCCGTATTTATAGACGCCGCAACCGGTGGCACCTATGAAGAAATAACACCATTTCAAATCGGGAATTATAGAGCCGCCCGGTATAATCATGAAATGCAAGTTTCTGAAAGTGTTAATGCAACTTTAGATTCCTTTGTTGTCGGCTTTGGTTCTGATGTGTTAGCCGTCAATTTTGGAGTTGAAAGTGGCGAAATTACTGATGAACATCTTCAATTTATGGAAAGTATTATTGATTCTGTTGAAATCATACAGCAATCCAGTAATATTACAGAGCCTTCTGTCGAATCGTCAACAGACACAACAGGCGCAACGACGGGTATGACAAATGCACTTGGCAGCGCAAGAGATTATTTAGACTTCATGTCATTCTCACGTGAAGGATTAATAGGTCAATTAGAATATGAAGGTTTTACCACCGAAGAAGCGGAGTATGCCGTAGACAATATTACCGTCGATTGGAATGAACAAGCAGTTGGCAGCGCTAATAGTTACTTAGATTTTACACCGTTTTCTCAACAAGGTTTAATTAGCCAATTAGAGTTTGAAGGTTTTACAAGCGATCAAGCTATGTACGCTATAGACAATATTACCGTTGATTGGAACGAACAAGCAGTTAAAAGTGCAATTAGCTATTTAGATTTCACATCCTTTTCAAGACAAGGATTAATAGAACAACTTGAGTATGAAGGATTTACAAACGAGCAAGCTATTTATGGTGTTAATAATTGCGGTGCTGATTGGTAAAAGATTTATTGAGGTGCAATTATGCCAATATACAAAATGAACGGCCGTAAAGACGGTAAACAAAAATATAGGGTTCGAATAAATTATAAAGATGCCTCCGGAGCTCCTCGGCAATCAGACAAAGTTACTTATGGGTTGGATGAGGCAAAATTATTAGAAATGCAGTTGCGTAGAAATTTAATGGACAATCCCAGTGAATCTATATTAACTTTGTCACAACTTATCGAAGAATTTAAAACGGTTCGGCGCTTTGAAATTCGCGAATCATCTATGGATAAGTTTGTTAGGGTATTAAATTTACATGTTGTTCCGTATTTCGGGAATTTAACTTTTAATAAAATTACGATAAAACGGTTAAATCTTTGGAAGGTTTCTATAGAGGCTCTCCCTTTGGCTTTAAAAAGCAAGCAAATGATATATAGTACTTTTCGTACATTGCTTAATTATGCCGTAAAAATGGGGCACATATCATCACACGAGTTAAATCGAGTGGGTAATTTTAAAAACGCAATCTACATGAAAAAAGAAATGGCTTTCTACACACCGCAAGAAGCTTCTAAATTTTTAGCAACTGCAAAAGAACATACTTTGCAGTCAGAAGTTGAAAACGAATGGGATTATTATGTTTTTTTTGCTATAGCAATATATACCGGACTTAGAAAAGGTGAAATTCATGCCTTGAGGTGGAGCGACTTAGATAATAATTATTTAAGTCGCTCCACGAAGTATAACACAAAAATTAAAAGGCGGGGATAGAGAAACCCCGCCCAAGAACAACGCATCAATCAGAACATTGCAAATTCCGCTGCCGTTAGTTGATATCATTGCCGATCAAAAAGAGCGGTGCAAGTCTGCAGGTATTTTTGCCGATAATTTGTTTATAGTCGGTCGTAATGCTCCCCTGCGTGATACGTCTATTGAAAATCACAATAAAAAATATGCAACCATGGCAGATTTAAAAAAAATACGCATACACGATTTCAGGCATACCCACGCATCTATATTAGCAAACGCAGGCATTAATATTCAAGAGGTAGCACGGCGCTTAGGACATGCAAAAATAGAAATGACATGGAACACATACAGCCATTTATACCCCAAAGAAGAGGAAAAAGCAGTCGCCGTATTAAACAATATTAAATAATATTAGATGAAAATACCGTGAAACGTGTAAAAAACGTGTATGATAAAACAAAAAACCGCTTTATAAGCGGTTTTTTTGTGTGTTTGGCGGAAAGGGAGGGATTCGCTCCGGTAGTTTTTCGCACTGCTCAAAACCACCTATCACGCCGCCTCCGGCACAAACAGTCCCCCGGACTGTTTTAAAACCTTTCGGTTTTGCCTTCGTGTTCGAATCCTTCTTCATATTTTCGCAAAAAAATAAAGCCCTCACTTCGTGAGAACTTTACTTTTTTGGCGGAAAGGGAGGGATAGCTCAACCTTCGCACTTCGTGCTCGCTTATCTGCCGGTATTCTACCCGTTAAAAGTTGGTAGAGAGCAAATGAGCGTTAATAACGTGCGTTTACAAACGTTTAGCGAATGCGAGCGTGACTTTTAACGGAAGAGGAAAAGGAACGGAACGTGTGAAGTTTTTGCCGTTAGGCGAAAACGAAGCAAAGTGAAGTTTTCTTTGACGAGAACCCTCGAGGGTTCGATTCCTTCTTTTCATCCCAAAACAAAAACACCCCAAAGGGTGTTTTCATTTTGGCGGAAAGGGAGGGATTCGCTCCGGTAGTTTTTCGCACTGCTCAAAACCACCTATCACGCCGCCTCCGGCACAAACAGTCCCCCGGACTGTTTTAAAACCTTTCGGTTTTGCCTTCGTGTTCGAATCCTTCTTCATATTTTCGCAAAAAAATAAAGCCCTCACTTCGTGAGAACTTTACTTTTTTGGCGGAAAGGGAGGGATTCGCCCCGGTAGTTTTTCGCACTGCTCAAAACCACCTATCACGCCGCCTCCGGCACAAAC
>CAYJNC010000138.1:0-5628 GCA_964371185.1 uncultured Christensenellaceae bacterium | reverse complement strand
CGTGTTCTTCACAAAACTCTATCAATCCCTTTTCGTCTTTTTTTAAATCTATAGTACAAACCGCAAAAAAAGCTTTCTCTGCTATCTCTTCGCATACTACTTCAAAAAGCTTTTCTATGTCTTCTTTTTTCGTGCCTCGTTTGCACCCCACACCCAAAACGCAACAAGGCGCAACAATATGCAACTTATCTTCACCCTTCTTCACGAACGGTCCAAAATATATGTCCGCATCATTACTGATTTCCAAGCCATCCGGCAAGCAGGAATAGGTTATGCCGTCCACACTTACCCCCACAGTTTGCCCTTTTAGCAATGCGCCCGAAACTGTTTTTATTTTCTCGATGTTTAATACGCTCAAACCGGCTCTCGCCGCAAAATCGTCAATCGCAAAAACGTTTGAATTGTCGGTTGCAGTGCTTATAACCGCCACCGCTCCTATTTTTTCTGCAATTTCTTTTGCCAACAAATTAGCTCCGCCGATGTGTCCGCTTAGAATAGGAATTGCAAATTTCCCCGTATCGTCTACCACCACCACGGCAGGGTCTTTATCCTTGCTTTTAATGTGCTTAGCTATCGCCCTCACCGCTATTCCTACCGCACCGATAAACACAAGTTTCTCTCCACCGATAAAATTCTGCTCGACAAAACGCTTAAATTCGCCGTTTGTACCGTTAGTCGCATTCACATCAAAACCACTGTTTTGCAACTTTTCTGCAATTTTTTTGCCCTTATCGGTAAAATAAACAGCCTTAATTTTCATCTGTTCCCTGCCTGTATTCTGTGGTGAATGTTTTATCATAAAGCAAAGAACGTTCATACTCTTTGTCTAAAAATCCACCCACGGTTATGAGCGCAGTTTTGGTTATGTTGTTTTCCCTTGCAGTTTTTGCGAGCGTTTCTACCGTGCATATAAATTTCTTCTCGTCTTCCCAAGTCGCCTTATAAACAATTGCCGCCGGCGAATCCGGCGCATATCCACCCGCAATAAGCTCTTTTTCAAGTTTATCCAGCAAGCCTGTGCTCAAAAATATAACCATCGTGCTCTTATGGGCGGCCAATTTCGCAATTTCCTCTTCTCGTGGAACCGGCGTCCTTCCTGCCATTCTTGTTATTATGACCGTTTGGGTAACCCCCGGCAGAGTATACTCGGCCTTAAGTGCCGCCGCCGCACCGCAAAAAGAAGATACCCCCGGTGTGTAGTCGTAGTCTATTTCAAGTTCTGATAAAATATCCATCTGCTCACGAATCGCACCATACAAACAAGGGTCTCCGGTGTGCAAACGAACAATTTCCTTTTCTTTGTTATCGGAAATAACATCTATTACCTGTTCTAAAGTCATGTATGCGCTGTTGTGCACCTCGCACCCCTCTTTTGCATACTCTAAAAGTTGCGGATTAACCAAACTGCCGGCGTAAATTATTATGTCGGCATTCCCAAGTAGTTTTGCACCTCGCAACGTAATCAAATCTGCGGCACCGCTCCCGGCACCAACAAAATGTACCATACTATTCCTCCCCCACAATCACAGTGGCAAAATATCCCATATTATCTTCCGCCAAGTCAAGAGACTCGCAAATTTTCTCGGTTTCAAGGCCACAATCGGAAATGAGTGAGGCACGTTCATACAGTCCGGCTTCAAAAAGTTCTTTTTTAACTTCCCCCAAGCCACGTCCTGCCTTCATTAAAACCTTAGTTCCCTTAATTTCAAGCGCCTCTTTTGTGCAACCATGGCTAGCCGGTATGATGCACAAAGGCTCGTTCATGGTGGTCAAACTCTTCTTTAGTTTTGCCGCTATTGCGCAAAATGATGTAACACCCGGCACGACTTCGCTTTCATAACCAAGCCCGTCTATCAACTTTAAAATATAACTGAAAGTCGAAAATAAAGAAGCGTCCCCCAAATTAAGCATGGCGACATTTTTACCCTCGTCTAATTTCTCGGCGATAAGGTTTGCCAACAAAACATGCCTTTCCTTTTGCTTTTCTTTGTCGCGAGTCATAAGAAACTCGAGCGGTAAAATTTCTTTTCCTTCCAAGTCAACTATGCCCTTTGCAATGTTTAACGCAAGCATGTTTTCGCCCTTAGTTGACGGAGACGCAACCACCTCACATTTTTCAATCGTCCTAACCGCCTTGTACGTAAGCAATTCCGGGTCTCCCGGTCCAACGCTTACACCATAAAACTTACCTTTCATCTAAATTAAACCTCTCTTTAATAATCTCTCTTCCGACATCGCTTATGGCTATTTCACCATATACATTGCTGAATGTATATACGCCCACTTTTATGCCTGTAATCTTGTCTATATTCTTTTGAACACTGCAAATTAACGATTCAATTGCAGTTTCAAATATTCCCTCTCTTTTAAGTATTTCTATGCATCCGTCTGCCGTCATACTATTATACAGTTCTTTTGCAACACTTGCCGAACAACCTGCCATTGCGGCATGTGCAACAAACACTTCCGCCCTTGCGTCGGCATATTTTGAATGCGTGTTGAGCACCCCTGCAGCTATTTTAGAAATTTTACCAATGTGCCCCACCAACAAAACACTTGAAAAACACTTGCTTTGCGCCATTTTAAGCGTGTCCCCTATGAAGTTAGAACACTTCACAACGGGCAAAGTTTTGTCCATGCCATTGCCATTCAAAAAATGTTCTCCATAGTTTCCGGGTGTTATAATAATATGTTTTTCTCCCGATGCGCTGTGCATATTAAGTTCGGTGGAAATTGTTTTTTTAATTGCGTCTACACTCATAGGCATCACTATGCCACTCGTACCTAAAATAGAAATCCCGCCTACTATTCCAAGCCCTTCGTTAAAAGTTTTTTTGGCAATTTCTTCGCCGTTTAAAACGCTTATCTCAACATAAAAACCGCCGGAATAATTTGCACTTTCGGCGACACTTGCAAGCTCTTTTTTTATCATATTGCGAGGAATACTGTTTATGGCCGCCTCCCCGACAGGACGGTCAAGCCCGGGTTTCGTTACCCTGCCTACACCCTCTTTCCCTTCGATTACAACTTTCTTGTCTTCGGGTAAAAGCCAAACTTTTGTGGAAATAACAGCCCCATGCGTCGCATCTATGTCATCGCCACCGTCTTTTACAACTCTGCAAACCGCATAATCCTTTTCGACAAAAACCTCTACATCGGCGGTAACACACACACCTTTAGGCACTGTTATGCTAACTTCGCTCGCAATCTCATTTTTAAGCAAGGCCAAAGCACAAGCATGTGCACCCATAGCGCAGGCACTGCCGGTGGTATAACCGCATCTCAACTTTTTTTCGTCTTGCTCAACATACAACTCAAACTTCATTTTACTTCTTCCCCATGTTAAGTAGCATTTTTTTCATGCACTCAAACTTTTTTATATAAATGAAATCTCTTTATTTCGCATCTCTTACATGGTCGACATACATTTTCTTTATGCCGTCATATTCACCCAAACCGCGAATTATTGTCCTAACCGCAAAACCATCATTAGAAAACATGGTCTTTAAGCTGTCTTCCTCGCCGGCCATATCGTTTAACGCATGATCGCCGGCCACCAACATTAGCGGTGCTAAAACAACTTTTGTATACCCTTTTGCAAGGCTCAAAACATCTACCTCACTGCTCACACCTTCCACCGTGCACACAAAAACATCGGCTATGCCTTTACTGTTAAACATTTTTTGCACACGTGCATAAACACCGTCTGCGCTGTGTTCGCTGCCATGTCCCATTAAAACAAGGCATTCTTTTTGTTCTCTTTTTATTTCACTCTGAATAACATCTACAATTTCTGCTATGTCTTCTTCGCAAGAAAGCAAAGGCAACCCTACTTTTATCTCTTCAAACTCACTTCTTTTTTCTCGGGCCGCCGCAAGCGTTTTTTCGTATTCAAGCCCCTCTATTAAATGAGTGGGTTGTACCAAAACCTTGCTTATTCCTTCTTTTTTCATCTTGTCGAGCGCAGTTTTTACATCGTCTATAAAAACCCCGTTTTTTGCAAGTTTCTTCATTATTATACTACTCGTAAATGCACGGCGTATTGTACAATTTGGGAAACTTTTTTTAATTTCTTCTTCTACCGCACAAATACTTTTCATCGCACCTTCATGACTTGTACCAAAACTAACAACTAAAATTCCTTCCATATGTCCTCATTCTCCTGCTTTTTTTTCGCCTGTAACAAGCTCTTTAAATTCTATCATGTTTTTGGGCATCGGTATGCCGTCTACGCACAAGAATCTATTAATTTTCCTGCGCTGTATTTCCCGATAATCACTATTTTTCACCCTTGACCAATCGGCAAAAAACCTCCCTGTATATGCACAGCAGATGTCGTCGGTACTATTCCAAATAAAATTGCAGCAGCAACCGACAGAAAAACAATACGCCTTTCAAATTTAGTCATACTGTCCTCCAAATTTTTTATTTACCAATATTGAACCATGTCTATATGTTTTAATAAAAAAAAGCACAAAACATATTACACCTCCGCGAATACCGGCAGTTTTGCACCCATGCTTGAAATGGAAAAATGAGTATAATAATACACCATTGATGTATAGCCTATATCCCTTCGGTTATATACACCTATCCTTTGAGTGCTACGGAAATCGGCAGGCAGGTCTCCCGGCTCGAAGGTTATCGCGTTTGCCGCCTTCCCATGTTTTCACACAGTGGCTAATGACAAAAACTACCTTTTAACGGTGGTGGTACCGCGTGGGCTTTTCCCAGCTTCCCTGTTGTTTAATAAACACCTACTGATTTGGTAATTTAAGAATACACCTTCTATATATAAAAGTCAATATAAACCCCTTTTGAATTAAATATGGGTAAAAAATTTCATTTTCACCTAAAGCAAAACCCCGACATTTAAATGTCGGGGTTTATTTATGAAAAGGCAACTACTTTATGCTTTTGCAAAGTTGTCATCGTGACTTTCGTCCGATTCTTCATCTTTCTTCCGTTTCATGAAGATCGTTGCAATAATACTGCCAAGTCCTACCAAACCGAATATTATGCTATATTGATCAAAGAATATCATCGGCAAAGTGAAATCTTGAGTTAGGAACAGCAATATTACATTTATTACCGCAAATGCTAAGCTCATTAACATAAACATCATACGTTTGCGTTGCAGACCGTCTTCTTCTTCGCGGATATTACTGCGCTGAGCAGATGTGCGTCGGCCTTCATCGTCATCTTCCGATTTACGATTAAGCTTGATTGCCAAGCAAACCACAAACAGCACTACCGAAAGTATAGTCATTAGCAGGTCGAACAAGCTCCATGCGCCTTCCGGAATGTACGCGCTTAACGGTACACCTTGGTCTGTGATAACAACACTGTTCACTTCGCCGTCATCATAAACTGCGGTTATTTCATGTTCACCGTCGTCTAAACCTTCAAATGCTTCCGGAGCAATGGTTATAACGCCATCGTCTGTATCAAACAATGTGTCATCTAACGAATTTCCTCCTATTTGAACGTCATTCGGTACTTCACCCGGTCGGTTGGTGTCTAATTACACTCCACCATCGGGTGTGATACCAACGGTTGGTCCATCCGTGCCGCCATTTGTGCCGCCGCCTGTGCCTCCATTTGTGCCGCCGTCTGTGCCGCCATTTG
>CAYJNC010000137.1:0-5644 GCA_964371185.1 uncultured Christensenellaceae bacterium | reverse complement strand
TTATCATAGAAGACCCTTCTTTTCTTTATTTACAGACTTTTTTTCACATGCCCAATTAAAACGCAATCAAGCACGGTTAACCGTCTTTCGATTGCGTTTTTTTGTTGCCATACATTTAAAACTCTACATCATAGGGCCGAATAATCTCAATGCGTTTTGCGCTATTCGAGTTTTAAGCGGAGTATTATCTACCTCTTCTTTTGTGTATTCTACTCCCTGCTCACAGATTGCCGTTAAATCTGCTTTTATGTCCTTAATGCAGGCTGTTTTATACATCCAAACACCACACTCGAAATTCAAATACAGGCTGCGAAAATCCATATTAATACTGCCTACAATCGCAAATTTGTCATCGCAAACAACTGTCTTGGCGTGTAGAAATCCGGGTTTATATTTAAACACCTTCACCCCACCTTTAATCAGCGTTGAGGCATAGGCCTTAGTAAGTAAGTATACGCCTTTTTTATCGGGAATATTGGGTATCAAAATACGAACATCGACACCGCTGTTAGCCGCTGTAATAAGCGCCGTGACTATTTCGTTCCCCACTACCAAATAAGGTGTTGTGATGTATATATATCTTTTTGCATTATTAATTAGCGACAAAATAACATTTTGCGAAATATATATGTCGTCTGCCGGAGAATCGGTAAACGGTTGAACATACCCATCTTTTTCAAATTTATGGGCGTTCATATCGGCTTCATAAACAGAATAATCTATTTTCTTTTTCTCCACAAATTCCCAGCACCGCAAAAACATAACCAACAACGCAAAAACCGCATTTCCTTGCAATCTTACGGCCGTATCTTTCCAAACGCCGAATCGTACTGTTTCATTTATATATTCGTCCGCCAAATTAACACCGCCGCAAAAGCCGGTATGTCCGTCAATTACGGTTATCTTCCTATGATCCCTGTTGTTAAACATAGAGTTTAATACAGGTTTTATCGGGTTGAAAACAACACATTTTATTCCTTTTTCTCGCATCTGCAAATAATATTTGTGTGGTAAAGTAGATGCACACCCCATATCGTCATACATCAACCTAACCTCAACGCCCAAAGACACCTTTTGCTCTAATATTTCAAGTATGCTGTCCCACATTTTGCCGTTTTCTATAATAAAATATTCCATAAAGATATACTTCTTTGCTTTTTTAAGTTCGAGCAATAAATCTTTGTAAAAATCTTCTCCCATAGAATAATAAGTCGTTTTAGTGTGCGAATATAACGGATATGTAGATGTGTTTTTAATATATTCCGACTGCCGCAATGCACTTTTAGATATTGTCTGCACATCCTCTTCTACAATCGGAGCCAATAGATGTTTTGTTTCTTCTCGAACCTGCGCCTCCCATTTAATTTCATCTTTATTCAATTTACGTTGGCTGAAAAAGAAATACATCAGCATACCGAGCAAAGGCAATATTAACAATAGTATTATCCACCCTAATTTATACTCGGGTTTTTGTTCCTTGCCTGTGATATAAAACACCAGAATAAGCGCGATTGCCAAAAAAATAGAGTTTGCCCACCAAAAAAAGCTAAGCTCGTATACTAACAAATACACAATTAAAAGCTGTATGCCAACAAGTGTAAACACAATAAATGTTCGGCTCATTAAAATATTTGCTATTTTTTTCATCTAACTCTCCCCTTTTTACTTTTATATTTTTATTCTACCATAAAAGATATAATTTATGTATAAAAGAGCAACCGACAGAAATATTTTTTGTCGATTGCCCATATATATAATTTTATCCGTAAAACAAACTATCTGGTGAGTTGCTCTAATATGTCTATCGGCAAATCATTTATAGGAGCATAATTAGGATTGACTAATGCATCTCCTTCAACATTCTTACCAAAAACAGCACCGTCCAATACAGCCGCATGAAGATTTCTCGGCTCTACCGAATCCCCAATGTTTACAATATTAAGACCAACGGCAACCGCTGCTTTTAAGAATGCCACATTAGGTTTGATATGACAACTTACGACAGAATCAACCTCAATTTCCTTTTGCTCGAAGTTTTTGTCTTGCAACAAAACTTTGCCCTCGTTTATGCTTACAACCGTTGTGTTTTCAACAACATCAACCGCATATTTATATGGAGTTTCGTTAAGCGCTTCTGCCTCGTCTAATACAAAGCGTTTTCTCGCAACATACATATGAATAGTTTCTACCTTTGAAGCAAATTGCGGTTTTTCTGTTACAATAGTAACCTTTTTGCCTATCGATGCCAAAAATTGTGCCGTGTCGGCCGCGGCGTAATGATCTCCCCACACCAACACTTTTTCACCAACTTTACACATCTTGCGACCGCCCGGGTTGTGTTCACAGTTTATTTTCGGACAAGCCAACACTTTTTCAAAAGGTATAACACTGTCCGCGTCTCCAATTACAGGAGGAACATAAGAAGATGCACCCGTAGCGTTTGCCACAACATCATATGCTTTTAATTCTTCTATTGACGGTGCATGGTTTAATTTTATTGTCACATTGTCTAATTTGCTTAGTTGGCTACGAATCCAATCGGCGTACCATTTCATTTTTTCTTTACCCTTGACTAAACAATCACCTAATATCGCACCGCCTAACTCTCCTGTTTTTTCAAACAAAATAACATTATGTCCACGAACCGCAGCGTGTCTGGCAGCTTCCATGCCGGCAGGTCCTCCGCCTACTATTGCGATGTCACAAGCCTTTTTTGTCTTTTTCATGTTTGCAAAACTCATGTCATTCATTGCCGGATTAATGGCACAAGTAACCTGTTTTTTAGCCATGTGTGATTCTTGCCAACAACCCGTAAGACATGAAATACACTTTCTTATTTCGTCGTCTTTTCCGTATTTTGCTTTTACAGGCCAATAAGGATCGCATAAGAATTGGCGTGACAACCCCACCATGTCCGTTAAACCTTCTTCTATAACCTGATTACAATAAGACGGTGTACGCAACGAATGGCTTATTATAACCGGAATGCTAACAACTTTCTTTATTGCTTGAGACGCATACATTGTCCACCCTTCTTGGTAATACATCGGGTCAAAACCTGCGCCCGGGCTTTCTTGTATACACTGGCTGATGTCTAATGCGGCTACGCCTGCCTGTTCTAATATTTGCGCCACTACTATCGATTCTTCTAATTCCCTGCCGCCGTTAACCCATTCGTCTGCCGAATACCTAACAATAATAGGATAATCTTTTCCGCATTTTCTTTGAATGGAAGATATAATCTCTAATAAAAATCTTAGTCTGTTTTCCAAACTTCCACCATATCTGTCGGAACGCCTGTTTAAATATGGGCTCATAAACTGAGATATTAAATAACCGTGTGCCGCATGTAGGCCTACGCTGTTAAATCCGGCCGCTTGACATCGCCAAGCCGCCTCGGAAAACTTACCGACTAAATCAATAATATCCTCGGTGCTCATAGGCCTTACTGCCTTGCCCTTCGCTTCTTCATTTTCATAAAGAATTTCGTGGCTTTGAGACCATGGCATTCGCATAACCATATCACTGGCCGAATAAACAGGATACCTCGGCAATGCGCCTTGCCTTCCCGGATGCTCTATTTGTATACATGATTTTGCACCATACCTGTGAATCCCTTCCGCCAACCTACTAAGTGCGGGTATGTGCTCGTCACCATCCGCAACATTACAATTCACGGTAGACTTACCGGTTTTTGCGTCGGGAGTTGTTGCCCCAACAATAAGCAAGCCCGTTCCACCTTTTGCAATTTGCGAATGATGAAATATGTCTCTTTCACTCGCTTCACCATTAGAATACGACGCTCCAATGTCTGTAGGCACATGACAAATCCTGTTTGGAACCACCATATTTCCTATTTCTATCGGTTCAAACAAATGTTTATAGCGCTCTTTCATTAAATCACCTCATAATATGATAATTAATCAAATTTTAAAATACCGACTCATCTAACTTCAAATCTAAAAATTCTGTCTACATCGTGCTCTCTGTTGTATAGTTTTTTTAATTGTTCGTTTCTGTTAGTAACGCCCACATTGTATACTTCTACCACCTGATTTTGAAAATGTGAAAAAGCAAGTCGTAAGACTTCTTCGCAATGATGCGTAAAGGCCCTTGGAAGAAGGTCATGATCCTCAATAAACTCTTCGTTTTCTTTGCGTTCTTTTTCGTTCATAATTCCTGCATAGGGCTTGTCCTCGGCAAAATAAAACGCCGCCTTATTGCTTTTTTGTTTCATGATCGCCAAACCCGCTTCCCTGATTACAAAATGATCTATATGGCCTTTCATGGAAAGTGGCAATACGATTGCGGTGTCCTCGTTTGAGGCAATTTCATCTATGGCGATTTGCATTCTTTTCAATATAGACCAATCGGCGGCCTGCATAGTTTCATAATAGTTATTTTGCACTTCGCAGTCACCTTCATTATAGGCCTTGCCCCGAACATTGCTATCTTCCTCGCCCATAACTCTGTAATAATACTCATGTTTTCCGATTAGCTCGTCTAAGCACTCTAAATCTTCGATCAACCTTATGCCGGTTGCGTGTTTTATCCTTTGCATACTTATGTCATGGTTCTTTTCATTGTCTGTACGCAAATAATTTGTACGAGAAAATATATTGATATTAGTTATCTTTTTGTTCTTCAGTACACACTTTTTTTTCATTTCAAGTATCCAACCACCTAAAAAAAATAAAAAGTCATTGTAATGTGGCGAAAAACATACCACATTTTTTTCAAGTATTACATCTTCGATGTTCGAAAAAAACATATTTACCTCCAAATTTTATGAATATTTATATATTCAATAGAGCTTTTTTCCAAAACTTTTTTACTCTTCCTTATTCTCTTTTATACATATAAAACATTTTTGAACTTAAAAATACCGATGCTCATATTATTGCACACTGAAAAAATATTGTCAAGTAGTATCAACCAACGAAAATTTAGCTAAATAACAAGTCATTTATTCTATTATTCAGTATATATTTTTTTAGCATATGTATAGCGCCTATTATCTGAACATCTGCGTTTTCATTGTTAGCTACTATTTCCGGGCGGTATGGTAAAAACTTTTCAACAAAACTTTCGACTATTTTAACCAATGTTACATTTTTAGAAGAAATTACGCCACCTAAAACAACAACATCGGGGTCTAAAATTGCACAAATATTGGTAATTGCCATCGCCCACATTTTCAAAGTGTGCTCGCACAATGTAATAATTTCTTTGTCTCCGGCATCTATCGCCTGCTCAATTGTGCTTACTGTCGGATGGCTTAATCCTTTTTCTTCTAATATTCGTTTTAATATATCAGATTTACCGCTTGCAACAATTTCCATCGCTTTATTTAAAAACACTCCGACTCCGGCTTCGCTTTCAAAACACCCTTCGTTCTCATTCATACCTTTTTCGCAGGCTAAGCCGTCTAAAACTATGTCCCCCATTTCCCCGGCAAACCCATTTTTTCCAACATACAACTCACCGTTTAAAACTATGCCTGACCCTATACCGCAATATTTCGCAAAATCTATGTATACTAAATTCTTCTTGTTCCTTCCCCTAAGCAAATACTCTCCCATTGCACACAGCCGGGCGTTGTTATTACAAATTACGGGGCTTTTGAGCACATCTCCACATAAGT
>CAYJNC010000136.1:0-5695 GCA_964371185.1 uncultured Christensenellaceae bacterium | reverse complement strand
TTCTTTGCCTTTGCATAAAGGATTCTCCTGTTTAGTCTGACTTATTATGAAATTAATAAAAGAACAATGCGTTATAGTTGCTTCCGTCTCCAACGTATTGAGCGGCATCGGAGCTGTTGTTGCTTGTTGAGGCGAAAGTAGGATCTAAGCGTTCCCATTCGTCGCCGTTAAATTCTATTAAATCGTTCATCCAACCCGTTTCGGGCGTATAAACACTTATCCAAGCGTGGTAAACATTTCCTGCGTAGCCTATTACAAGTTGTGTTGGAA
The DNA here is from genome assembly GCA_964371185.1 of uncultured Christensenellaceae bacterium. Classification (GTDB taxonomy): domain Bacteria; phylum Bacillota; class Clostridia; order Christensenellales; family Christensenellaceae; genus CAYJNC01. The sequence goes on along the minus strand of CAYJNC010000136.1, from coordinate 5,425 downwards.
TACGTTGTGCGCGCAACATAGAAGTCATGAGTGCCGCATAATCAAAACACAAACCTTTTTTTGTATCGAGTGTTGCATCTACGTCGGGAAGATAAAAAGTTGAAACGGTTTCCGCTAACTCGTAGTCGTATTCAATGTTTGCTGTTACATAGTCGTAAACCGAGCTGATTACATCTAAATCGTCCGAAGCGCCGACAGCTAATTCTTCGCTTAAAGGGACAATTGCAGAATCGGGCGTAAAATTAACATATTGATTCGGATATAAGAAGGACCCGAATTCGTCTTCTAATGTTACAGAGAAAACCGCAGTGTCTATTACGGCATAGCTATCATCTTTGATGTTTTCATTGATAGTAAGCGTATATTCTCCGTCGCCGGTTGTAAGGGCAAAGGTTTCAAAATCACCGCCCGGGGATAGGTCGTAGGTGTAGGGTTCGCTACCGTTGTGTGTGAGTTGCATCTTAACTCTTTCTTTGTCGCCGGTGTATTTTACCATAAAATACCCGGAAGCAATGTTAGATATGTCTATCTCGGAAACTTTTCCCGAAAACACTTCCGTACCTGGTGCCTCCGGTACACGAACAATAGGAGTTGCATCTCGGGTGCCTGTTTTTTCCTCGGTGCTATCATTTCCCGAAGCGGAGGAAGCAGAATCGCCACCGTTAGAATCGCTTGCACCTATCGAAAGACCACTTTGTGAACTGCCACAGCCTGTTATAAACAGGGCACTTATTATTATAAAGATTATTAGCTTTGTAAGATTGTTTTTTTTCATGATTGCATAAATCTCCTACTTTAATATTTATCTACTATTATTTTAACACGAATTTAAAAAAAAACAATTACTATATGAAATAAATAGTAAGTTTTACAATTATATATTAAACAATTCAATTATGATGGTTTTTGTTTAAGGTTTTATGTATGTTATGCGATGGTGTTTTTTCACAATATAAACATAAAAATGCAAAAAAGGATAGCCGTTAAAAAACTTTGGCTACCCTTAATAATAATTTATTCTAAGTTTAATGCTCTTTCGTGCGCTTCTTTTAAATAGATGTAGGGGTTGGCATATTTACCGTCTGCCAAAACCATTGTCAGGTGCAGATGGTTGGCTGTGCTGTTTCCGGTATTGCCGCCATAGCCGACAACGTCACCCGCTAAAACCTCTGTTCCGACATTTAAAGGGGAGGGAGTTACCAAATGGTAGTAATGATATTGTGTGCCGTCTGCACCTCTTAACACAACATAATAGCCTGTTCCGGCAGAATCTCCCACATCTATTATTTCGCCGTCTACACAAGCATATAAATCTGTTCCCTCGGGTGCGTTTATGTCTGTTCCCGTATGTTGGCGAGTTCCGGCGTCTCGGCTATCACCCCAAGTGTCACCGACATAATAATTTTCTGCGTCTGCAATAGGGAACAACAGTGGTTCTAACGGCGGATTTTCTATTTCGCTTACAGATGCTAAATTATCGTCGTATAAAGTTTTTAGATAGGCATAAAACAAAGTGTTGTGAAGGGGTTTAACGGTCTGTGTTTCCGGTAGAGAATAAAAATATTCGTAGGAGTCTTTTGGTTCTATGTTTAATACGGCTTCATAAGTTTTCGTGTCGTCCGATAGTTTCAACTCTACAGAATAATCACTTAGCGAGATTAATGCGTTTTTTAAAGAATCTTCGTCATCCGAAAACTGGTATGCCAATGTTGTTAAAATTTGCATATCCGGCAATTGCGAATTGACTTTTAAGCTTGATATTAACGGATTTGAAAAACCTTTTTCGCAGTCCGACAACCATTCTGAATAAGATGTTTGCAATCCTAAGGCGATTTCCGGGTTTTGCGTTATATTGTTGTATGCCTCGTCTCCTTTTTCATAGGAATTTGCCGATATATATGCGGTTGGGTCTAAACTTATAAAATCCGAAATTATTTCCTCTTCCGTTGGAACGGGCATGGGCGTGGGAGAGGGAGTCGGGGTTGGTGTTTGCGTTGCTTTTATTGTTGGTTGGCTTGAAGGTGTTTCTTCTGTTGTTGTTGGTGCACAAGCACAAAAACTTATTAACATTGTCATTGTAACAATGAAAACCACTATTCTTTTCATTTTTGAGACGCCTCCTTTGTTATACCTTTGTTAAAATGTCCTCGGGTATAGTCTTTTATTGGGTTGTTAAAATCTTCTCTGTCTATTGCTTTTTTATATGCTTTTGCAATTTCGGAACATTCGCTTGTTGATTCGGTGGTAAAAACCAAGCGCAACACATCTGCCTGCAGGCTTTTTAGTTTGTCGGCCATATAAATCGGTACGGAATTAAGCAATGCCACCCGACAGTCAGCGCCGGCACGCACAATTGAAAACTTTGTGTTTTTTCTGTCGATAATTTCTGTGTTTTCGTTTTCTATTACACAGCTTTTTTTGTTGCAATTTATGGGACAATGTTGCATTGTCATCAGCGTGGTTTTGCCATAAACAATCACTTCTTTTTCACAACCTTTCGGTGTTGCTATTCCGTTGATTTGTGCAGTGTTAAGCTCTTGAGACACCGTTAAACGTGTAAGCCCCGTTTTGCTGAGCGTATGAATGGTTTCGCTGTTTGTTATGTTAAAACCGCTGTCGGCAATTTTAAATATTTCAGACTCAATAAAGGTGCCTGCCATTATGGCGGTGAAGTTTTTTTCGTAGGGAGCTAAGGCGGCAATTTCTTCGTCCGATAAAATCCGCGGATATACCCCCACAATTTCTTTTGCCGAGTCTGCACAAGCATAAGAAAGGTTAATCGGAACATAAATTATGTCTGCATATTTTTCTGCCGCTTTTAGTTGGCTAACGGTTTTGGCATATATTGCCAACTTAGGTTTTTGCGGACAGAGAGCCTTTTCGTAAACGGTCGGCAAAACATCTGTGCATTCGTGTTTTTTAAACTTAGATGAAAAATAATCTTGCGCGGCTACAAGCGCTTCTCTTCTTATCTTATTCAAACTACTTACCGGTAGTGCGCAATTGTCGTGTAATTTGCAATCTATTGTTTCAAAACAAAAAGGTGATTCGCCCGTTTTGTTCAGTTGTTTATTAACTTCTTGTGCTGTTATGGCCCTGTTTTGCGCTATCTGAGGAGTATCTCCGAATAATTTTGCTATCTGCACGTTTTCGTGTTGTAGATGTATGCAAATAGGTTTATCGGGATAAATATAGACAGTTGCACTCAGCGGTGTTTTTTTTATTGTATTAGTTTCAGTGGCGTTTTTTTTCGAGAGCAACCGCACATCAAAATGTTGAGTAAAGGCTTTTGAGTTGCCTATTTCTACCAAAAAACCACCGTTGATTTTTTTAGAATTTAATATCTTTTGTTTTTTGCTGTCTGCAATGTTGGGCGCTATTTCGTCGCCTGTCTGCAAAAGATGCTTAGTTTTTATTTGAATAGCATTTTTCCCGACAGATAAAACTTTGCCGATAATTACCCCTAAGTTGTCCGGTTGTCGGCTATATAGGCGGTCTTTGGCGTTGCTAAACAATCCTTTGGTAAAACCACCCCTGTTAAAAGCAAGCAAAAGTGCTTCTTTATCCTCTTTTGTTAAGGCGATATTGTCTTTTGCTTTTTTATATATTTTTGTGACGGTCCCGACATATTCCGGTGATTTCATCCTGCCTTCTATCTTCAAACTATGCACACCGGCTTCTTCTAATTCTTTTATTTCATCGACCAAACAAAGGTCTTTTGTGCTAAGCAAATAGCCGTCTTTATTGTTTAATTTATACGGCAAGCGACATGGTTGGGCGCATACACCCCTGTTTGCACTTCTGCCGCCTAAAAAACTGCTGAATAAACATTGGCCGGAATAACAAACGCACAGTGCTCCGTGCACAAATACTTCAAGTTCGGCTTTTGTGTTTTTTGCAATTTGCTTTATTTGTTGTTTTGTCAGTTCTCGGGCGAGAACAACCCTACTTACGCCTAAATCACAAACAGCGTTCACGGCACAAGTTGTTGAAAGTGTCATCTGCGTACTTGCGTGAAGCGGTATTTTAGGGCAAAGCCTCTTAAGCAAAGAAAGTGCGCCTATGTCTTGTACGATTATTGCGTCCGCACCTGCACTTATTGCCTGTTTTGCGGTTTTAATAAACAACGGAAGTTCTTTGTCGCAAACAAGTGTATTTAAAGTAAAATATACGTAAACATTTCTTGCGTGTGCATATGAAACGGCTTCTTTTATGTCTTCAAAAGAATGTGAAAATTGCCGTGCATGAAATTTTCCGATTCCTAAGTAAACTGCGTCGGCACCGTTATCTACTGCAATTTTTAAGCTTTCTAACCCTCCCGCGGGGCAAAGTAATTCCATATATACATCCTTTCTTATAATATTATCCTACGCAGATAAAATAAAGTCAATCTAAACAGACAAAGAAGCACTTAAAATGATTGTATTTTAAAATAAAATAATATATAATTACTAAGTTATATAAATATGTTGTGCAATTAGAAGGGAATAATTTTTTGATTAGAGAAGATTTAAGAAATGTAGCTATCATAGCTCACGTAGACCACGGTAAGACCACATTAGTAGACGAGATGTTAAAACAGGGAAGTACTTTTCGCCAAAACCAAGTAATTGCCGAGCGTGCAATGGATTCCGGCGACTTAGAAAGAGAACGTGGTATTACCATACTTGCAAAAAACACATCTACGCAATATAAAGATGTAAAAATAAACATTGTAGACACACCCGGCCATGCCGATTTCGGCGGCGAGGTAGAACGTATATTAAAAATGGTAAACGGCGTTTTGCTTTTGGTAGACGCATTTGAAGGGCCTATGCCTCAAACACGTTTTGTGTTGCAAAAGGCACTTGAACTTAACCATAAGGTTATTATCGTTATAAACAAGATAGACAGGCCGGACGCCAGGCTTAATGATGTCGGAGACGAAGTACTGGAATTGTTGCTTGAACTCGATGCAACTTCAGAACAGCTAGACAGCCCGATTGTTTATTGTTCGGGCAGAGACGGCACTGCTTCGCTTGATCCTAACACACCCGGTGAAGACTTAGTACCGCTTTTTGAAACGGTACTAAATTACATAGATGCTCCGTCGGGACAAGACGACAAACCATTGCAAATGCTTGTTTCTTCTCTTGATTACAACGAATATGTAGGCAGAATAGCCGTCGGAAGAATAGAACGCGGCGAACTTAAGACAGGGCAAGAGGTTTCTTTGTGTGATTACCATGCAGAAGAATTATGCGCTAATGGCAAGGTTACTGCTATATATCAGTATGAGGGATTAAAACGTGTTCCGGTAGAGACTGCTAAGGTGGGTGACATCGTAGCTTTTTCAGGATTAGAAAAAGTAAGCATAGGTAACACTGTTTGTGCACCATACGAATTTGAACCTATTCCTTTTGTAAAAATTTCAGAGCCTACGGTA
>CAYJNC010000135.1:0-5705 GCA_964371185.1 uncultured Christensenellaceae bacterium | reverse complement strand
CTTTGTCGCCCGGTAAAATACGGATATAATTCATACGGAGTTTACCGGAAATATGTGCCAATATTTTATGGCCGTTTTCAAGCTCCACCTCAAACGTAGCGTTTGGGTATGTATCCGTTACTTTGCCTTCCACTTCTATTACGTCGCTTTTAGACAAATCCTATTCCTCCTTTTGAATGATAAGCCCCGTATTGATGATTGCACTTTTCAGTTCTGCATCAAACACCTTCATGCCCTCGTTTAGCTTTTTAGCAATTCCCTCGAGCACCACAGGCTTTAGTTTTAAATGTTTCAACTTCTTTTTCTTCGGATTTGCAAGTTTTCTTACAACTCCGTCTGCAATCATGACATACTCGTTATCTATCACACTTGTTATCATGAAGTATCTTCCTTTATCTCTTCCGGATTTTGAAAGACACATCCTTCCTACACACACAGGCCATGTCGTATTCATATTATACCACTCCTGCCGAAGTCTTTGTCAATATCTCCGGGCCATTTTTTGTAACAGCCACTGTATTTTCATAGTGTGCCGCAATAGTTTTGTCTTTTGTTAGCACAGGCCAGTCTTTTGAATCCGGCCAAACTACCTTACCACTGCCTAATGATACCATAGGCTCTATTGCAAACACCATTCCTTCTAATATACGAGGGTTAGGCCCTCTTCTCTTAAATGCAAAGTTTGGTATTTCGGGCTCCTCGTGCATATGCCTACCGATTCCATGACCAACCAAATCTTTTACAACGCCCATGCCATCGTTTGTAATAACCTTTTCAATCGCGGCGCTCATGTCATTGATTCGATTGCCTATTAGCGCGGCATTCATTCCCGCATAGAAACTTTGTTTAGTAGTTTCTATCAGCCTTGAAATCTCCTCTTTGCATGTCCCTACGCAAACCGTCCTTGCCATGTCGGAGTGCCAACCGTTCAGTATTGCTCCCATGTCTATGCTTAGTACGTCACCGTCTTTTAGCGGAACGTCTGTCGGAACGCCGTGAACAACCTCTTGGTTTAGCGAAACGCATATACTACCCGGAAAAGGGCGACAACCGGGTGGTCCCGGATATCCTTTGAAGGATGGTATTGCCCCCCTACCGGTAATAAATTTTTCCGCTATAGTGTCGAGTTGCTTTGTTGTTACACCAACCGCCACTTTGCTTAGCACTTTTTCCATGCACTCTGCCAGCAATTCGCCGGACAGTCGCATAAGCTGTATTTCTTTTGCAGTCTTTATAGATATCATATTTTGCTTAATATCCCGTAAATATATTCTGCTTCTTCTTCTATCGGCATTGTTGCATCTACTGATTCAAGTATGCCTTTATCGGTGTAGTATTCAATAAGCGGCGCAGTTTGTTCTTCGTATACCGCGAAACGAGCACGAATTGTTTTTTCGTTGTCGTCCGGGCGAATTGTCAACTCACCTGCACACTTTTCGCAATCGGATTTTGCATATGTTTTGATAGAGTAAACTTCTCCACAGTTTGCACAAACCCTTCTTGATGCTACCCTGTTCACCACAACTTCCGCCGCTACAACAAGGTTAATGCACGAATCTATGTTTGCAATCGATTCTAAAGCTTCCGCTTGTGCGGTTGTTCTCGGAAAACCGTCTAACAACACGCCGTTCTTAGCATCTTCTTCTAAAAACCTATTGCTCATCATGTCTATTATAACACTATCCGGCACCAATGCACCCTTATCTATAAAACTTTTTGCCAAATTTCCAAGTTCTGTGCCTTGTTTAATTTCGGCTCTTAACATGTCTCCCGTTGACAAGTGCAAAAGATTGCATCTTTTAGCCATACGTGAGGCCATTGTACCTTTTCCCGATCCGGGAGGTCCTAAAAATACTACATTCATATCTTTGCTCCTTAATTGTTGAGGAAGCCTTTGTAGTGACGCATCATCATCTGTGCTTCAATTTGCTTGGTTGTCTCAAGCGCCACATTTACCATAATTAGTATACTCGTCGCACCAAACACGGTAGCCACACCCGTCGCCACCGTAAAGAAGGTGGGTACAGCCGCCACAAGCGCTAAGAATATTGCACCAAACAAAGTTATTCTTGAAAGAATCTTTGCCAAGTAATCGGAGGTCGGTTTGCCGGGGCGTATACCCGGTATGAAACCACCGTTTTGCTGTAAGTTCTTTGACACGTCTACCGGATTGAAAGCAATGGTAGAGTAAAAATAAGCAAAGAACAAAATTAACAGCGCATATATTATGATGTAGAGCGGAGTTCCGGGGCCTGCATACTGCTGATACCAGATATAAAATCCGCTTTCCGGCCAAAACTGCGCTATCATACCCGGGAATGTTAATATGGTTATTGCGAATATAAGAGGCATAACGCCGCCTTGGTTCGCTTTCATGGGTATGTGTGTGCTTTGTCCGCCATACATTTTTCTGCCTACAACCCGTTTTGCATATTGCACGGGTATACGACGCTCGCCTAAGTCAACAAATACTATACCGAGTATTATGAGGAAAGCTGCGCCGGCCGAAGCCACAAGCAACCATGGGTTTAGAGTTCCATTGCCCACGTTTGTAAACATAGTACCAAGCATTCCGGGCACGCCCGACAAAATGCTTATGAAGATAAGCAAGGAAATTCCGTTCCCGATGCCTTTTTCGGTGATGCGCTCGCCTATCCACATGATAAGCGCCGTACCTGCCGTCAGACAAACTATTACAACAAAGTAATTAAATGGGTTAGACGGATCTTCTAATGCCGACGATCCTAAGCTTAAAATGATACCAATAGCCTGTACCAAACCTAAACCAACACCCAAAAGCCTTGTTATTGTCGAAATCTTCTTTCTTCCTTCGTCCCCCTCTTTAGCTAATTTTTCAAGCTTGGGGATTGCAACCGTAAGTAACTGCATAATGATAGATGCGTTAATGTAAGGTATAATACCTAAAGCAAATATGGTCATTTGCCCCAACGCACCACCGGCAAACATGTCTACGAACCCTAAGATGTCATATTGAGCAACCTGCGAACTGATATACTCAACATCAACACCCGGAACGGGTATGTACGCGCCTATTCTGTAAATAAGCAACATGAGTAAGGTGAAGAGAATCTTCGACCTTATTTCCGGAATTTTCCATGCACCCGTTATGGTTTTAAACATCTATATCACCTCGGCGTTACCGCCTGCCGCCTTAATTTTTTCTTCGGCTGCTTTCGTGAATTTTTTAGCTCTTACTGTGAGTTTCTTTGTAAGTGCTCCATCGCCGAGTATTTTTAGCCCATCTAACTGCTTTTTTATCAAACCGGCTTCTATCAACGCATTTGCATCTATAACCATGCCATCTTCAAACATTTCTAAAGTGCTAACATTAACCGTTGCATATTCTTTAGCAAAAATATTTGTGAATCCTCTTTTGGGTACACGTCTTGAAAGGGGCATTTGTCCACCTTCAAAGCCCGGGCGAACACCGCCACCCGAACGAGAATTTTGGCCTTTTTGTCCTCTGCCGGACGTTTTGCCGATTCCCGAGCCTGTACCTCTACCTACACGTTTAGGGGATTTTTTTGCACCGACGGCAGGATTAAGTTCTTGTAATTTCATCGAAACTTTCCTCCTACTTAATTCACTTCTTCAACCGCCACAAGATGTTTTACTGTGAAAATCATCCCACGGATCGGTTCATTGTCAGGCTGTACCACTTCTTGACCCATTTTTCTAAGCCCTAATGCTCTTACTGTGTCTTTTTGGTTTTGGGCATAGCCAATTGGGCTTTTAACAAGCTTAATTTTCAACTTCATAATTTAGCCCTCCTTTACTGCAACTGCTCGATCGGAACACCACGTAAACGAGCAACTTGCTCGGCTGTCTTAAGGCCTCTTAAACCTTCGATCGTTGCTTTTGCACAATTTATAGGATTGTTAGATCCCTGAGATTTTGTACGAATATCTCTGATACCGGCAAGTTCTAATACCGCACGAGCAGGACCGCCGGCTATAACGCCGGTACCCGAGGGTGCAGGCATCATAAGAACTTTACCTCTACCGAATTTACCGATTGTTTCGTGAGGAATACTTGTATCCTTCATAGAAACTGTTATCATGTTGCGTTTTGCACTTTGAACCGCTTTTCTAATAGCTTCGGGAATTTCTGCTGCTTTACCCATGCCAACTCCGACATGGCCGTTTTCGTCACCTACAACTATAAGTGCTGAAAAACGCATATTCCGACCACCTTTAACAGTTTTAGCTACACGATTAATAGCTATCAACTTTTCTTTTAAGTCAAGTGCGCCGGCATCGATTTCTCTATCTTTTTGCACGCTACATACCTCCTATTAAAGCTTCAGGCCGGCTGCTCTTGCGCCTTCGGCCACTTTTGCAACTCTGCCTGTGTATAAATATCCTCCACGGTCGAAAACAACCTCGGAGATACCTGCACTAACTGCCCTCTTAGCGGCAATTTCACCAACTAATTTTGCAGCATCGCATTTAGACATTTCTTTTACTTGTGATTGCACATCTTTTTCCATAGTAGAAGCAGAGGCTATTGTGTTTCCTAATACATCGTCAATAAATTGAACATAAATGTGGTTCAAGCTTCTGTATACATTCATTCTTGGGCGACTTGCTGTGCCACTAATCTTGTTACGGATTCTTTGATGACGTTTTACTCTTTTGACATTTCTGTCTTGTTTTTTAATCATTTACATTGCCTCCTTTCTACATTCCTGTTTTGCCGACTTTACGACGGATAAATTCATCTTTGTATCTAATTCCCTTGCCTTTATACGGTTCGGGCGGACGTACTCCGCGGATGTCTGCCGCTACTTGTCCGACAACTTGTTTGTCTATGCCTTTGATGATGATAGTTGTTTGAGCAGGAACTTCAAACACTATACCTTCAGGTTGGTCAATTTCTACCGGGTTTGTAAACCCTAAGCCCATAACAAGTTTCTTGCCTTGCAATTGTGCTCTATAACCTGCACCAACGATTTCAAGTGTCTTGCTGAAACCTTCAGAAACACCTGTAATCATATTTGCTAAAAGTGCACGTGTCAAACCGTGCAATGCACGTACTTGTTTTGTGTCGTTTGCTCTTGTAAGTGTAATAACACCTTCTTCTTGAACAATGTTGATATCTGTGCTGAAATTCGCTTTCAATTCACCGTTCTTACCTTTTACGGTAACAGCGCCTTCTTCACCGAATGTTACAGTAACACCGGCAGGCACGGTAATTGGTAGCTTTCCTATTCTTGACATTTAAATATACCTCCCAATTACCAAATATATGCGAGTACTTCGCCGCCAACTGCTTCCCTACGTGCCTGAGCATCCGTAAGTAAACCTTTTGATGTCGAAATAATAGCGATTCCAAGACCGTTCAATACCTTCGGCAGTTTGTCGTGTCTTGCGTATACGCGCAAGCCCGGTTTTGAAATCTTTTTCAAACCCGAGATGACTTTTTCGCCGCCCGGTCCGTATTTTAACTTTATCTTCAACGTGCCCTGTACGCCATCTTCTACAAAATCGCAACCTTTGATGAAACCTTCTTTGAGCAAAATTTGCCCGATTGCTTTTTTCAGATTAGACGCGGGAACTTCTACTGTATCATGCTTTGCAATGAGGGCATTGCGAATGCGTGTCAGCATATCTGCTACAGAATCTGTAACCGGCATTTTTGTTTCCTCCTAAAATAACTTCTGTTAACATGGAATGTTTTCCATG
>CAYJNC010000134.1:0-5751 GCA_964371185.1 uncultured Christensenellaceae bacterium | reverse complement strand
TAATATTAGAGTATGCATCAGGATTGGTAGGAGAATAGTGATATGGATAAAAAGTTAAATAACAATATGAAAAACTCAATGAGCAAAATATTTGGCGATTACGGCATGGTTGTCGTGTTGGTAGCAATGATAGTTATTTTTGCTATTGCTGTGCCAAACGGCAGATTTTTAACAGAAGATAACATTTTTAATGTTTTGCGCCAAGTATCAATAGTAGGTGTTTTGGCGGTTGGTATGACTTTTGTAATGCTGACGGGCGGAATTGACCTTTCGGTTGGTTCTGTTGCAGGTTTTGCCGGTGTTGCGGCAGCGCTTATGATGACCGAGTACTCGGTAGATCCGGTTCTGGCTTCCCTTATAGTATTGGCGTTCGGTACAGGGCTTGGACTTGCAAGTGCATTCTTCATTTCAAAACTTCAAGTGCCTCCGTTTATTGCAACACTCGGCATGATGGTTTCGGTACGTGGTATTGCATACATAATTACAGGCGGTTTGCCGGTATTTGGTTTTGATCCAACTTTTAAAGAATTGGGTCAAGGTTATGTAGGACCTATTCCGATTCCGGTTATTATTATGGCAATTGCATTCGCGTTTGGTGTAATATTCCTAACAAAAACAAGGCTCGGCAGACATATTTACGGTGTTGGCGGAAACGAAGAAGCTTCCAGACTTTCGGGTGTTAATGTAACAAAAATTAAGTTTTTGGTATACGGCGTGGGCGGATTCATGAGTGCGCTTGGTGGTTTGATAGTTTTAGCAAGAACAAATTCAGGACAACCGAATGCCGGTGAAGGCTATGAAATGGACGTTATCACATCTGTTGTTTTAGGTGGCGTAAGTATGGCCGGTGGACAAGGTAGAATCTATATGGTAATTGTAGGTGTGCTTATAATGGGTATTTTGGTAAACGGCATGACAATGATTGGTATAAGCGAATTTGTTCAACAGTTTGTTAAAGGTATGGTGCTAATTGCGGCTGTTGCGTTTGACAGCTTTATCAAAGGCAGAAAAGCTAAAAATGTTGCCGCGTAAATAATCTTAAGATAGGAAGAACATAATGAAAAGATCAGAAATAAACAAAATAATGAAAGATGCTTTGGCGTTTATAGCAGAATATAAATTTGCATTGCCGCCGTTTATGACATGGACAATGGAAGAATGGCAAACAAAAAACAGTGAATACGACGAAATAAAAGAAAATATGCTCGGTTGGGATATTACAGATTTTGGGTCGGGAGATTATCATAAAATAGGTTTATTGATGCTTACTATCAGAAACGGTAATATGCACAATAAGAAATATGATAAAACTTATGCCGAAAAACTTTTAATCAGCGAAGAGGGGCAAGTTACACCCTATCATTTTCACTGGAAAAAACAAGAAGACATAATAAACAGAGGTGGCGGTGTTTTGGTTCTTAAATGCTATAATTCCGATAGCGAAGGTAACAGGCTGGAAACACCCGTAACAATTTATAAAGATGGAAGGGCTTATGTTGTTAGCGCCGGAGAAAGAGTTGAGCTACAAGTTGGTGAATCTATAACGCTTCCTACAGGTCAGTATCATACTTTCTGGGCAGAAGGCGGTCCTTGCTTAATTGGCGAAGTGTCGAGAGTAAACGATGATAATGTAGACAACAGATTTTATGAAAATATTGGACGTTTCCCCGAAATAGAAGAAGATGAGCCTATCTTATATCCGCTATTCAGCGAATATCCGAATATGCCAAACAATTAACTTTTGGAGGAAACTATGCACGTTATAGGGATAGACATTGGAACATCGGGTGTTAAAAGTACGGTCTTTGATGATAAGGCCAATATAATAAATCATGCTTACAGGGAATATGACTTAATTTCGCCCGGTGAACGAATGTTTGAGGTTAACCCGGTTGAGATCAGAAAAAAAGCGTTTGAGGTTATAGCGCAGTCGGTTCAAGGTTTAAACAGCAAGCAGGTTAAGGCGATTTGTATTACTTCTTTTGGTGAATCTTTTGTTTGCTTTGATGAAAAAGAAAACATTATCGCCAACTCTATGATTTACATGGATTTTCGGGGAACGGAAGAGTGTGAAGAAATTCGCAAATTGTTTTCGGGCGAAGAGTTGTTAAAAACTACGGGTGCGTATATAGACCCGATGTTTGCAATGTATAAGATGCGCTGGATTACAAAAAACAAGCCGGAAATTTGGGAAAAAACAAAAAGAATTTCTTTCATGACAGACTTTTTGGCGTACTCCTTGGGTGCAGAACATATGTGCGATTATTCACTCGCTACAAGAAGTGCAATGTTTGATATAGTCAATAAAAAATGGTGGAAACCGGGGGTAGATTTTTCGGGAATTAGCGAAGACATTCTACCGACACCCGTTCCGGGGGGAAGTGTTGTAGGAACGGTAAGAGCCGATATTGCAAACGAACTCGGAATGGATAGCACAACACAAATTATACTCGGTGGTCACGATCAAATATTGGCTGCTGTAGGTTCGGGTGCAAATGAAGTTGGCGATATTGCAAACGGTATGGGGACTGTAGACTGCATGACGGCAATTTATCAAATGGAAGGGTTGAATTTTTCTAAAATGTTAGAATATAACCTGCCTATTGTGCCATACTTAGACAATGACAATAAATTTGCAACCTACTTGTTTAATATGTCGGGTGGGTGTACAATTAAGTGGTTCAGAGACACTTTGGCAAAAGACTTTGTTGAAAATGCATATGACCAACTAAACAAAGAAGCGCCTAAAGATCCTACAGGTTTAATATTTATACCGTATTTAGCGGGCGGCGGAACACCATACATGGATGGTAATACACCGGGAGTTTTTGCCGGTCTTAGGTTAAATACCACAAGGGGTCAAATGTTTAGGGGTCTGATGGAAGGTGAAACCTACGAAATGAGGCTTAACTGCGATTGTATGCAAGATGTCGGATTGTCTCGAAATAGGTTGATAACCGTTGGCGGTGGTTCTAAATCTTCGTTGTGGATGCAAATTAGGGCAGATATATTAGAACAAGACATAGTTGTTGCAAAAAACAGCGAAGCGGGAACGCTCGGTAGTGCGATGATTTCATACACAAAGTTAGGCCTGTATGGAAGTTTAGAAGAAGCACAACAACATTTGGTTGAGTTAAGCACCATCTATAAACCCAACGCAAAAAGTGTTGAGATATATAGAAAAAATTATGAAAAGTATAAGAAAGTATACCAAACAATGAAGGAGATATACAGATGATTAAAAGTGCAAAAGAGGCAGTGTTGAAGGCAAAAGAGAAGGGGACGGTTATACCGGCATATAATATTCCTTATATACCGATGGTAAAACCCACCATTCAAGCTGTGGTAGACATGAATTCTGTAGCGATGATACAAGTAGCGAGGGTAGAGTGGGAAAAATTTGGCTCGCAAAGTTTGGAAGAAGTTGCAAAAGAATATAATAAGTATAAAAATGAAGAACATACAATCTTGCATTTAGATCATGTTCCGGTAATAGACGAGGATATGTTAGAGGTAGACTATATGCCGATAATAGAGCGTGCTATAGCAGTAGGATATCAATCGGTAATGATAGATGCATCAAGGTTAGATTTAGCCGGCAACATAGAGGCGACAAAAAAAGTTTCGGATTTGGCACACGAGGCAGGCATTCCGTGTGAATCGGAGTTAGGCGCTGTTATGGGACACGAAAGCGGACCGCAAGTACCGTATGAAGAAATTTTTGCCACAAAAAAAGGCTTTACAGATTTAGAAGAAGCGAAAGAATTTGTTGAAAAAAGCGGTTGCGATTGGTTAAGTGTAGCGGTAGGAAGCGTGCATGGTGCGGTTGCGGAAAATTTAAAGAACCAAAAGAAGCCGGAAGCAAGGCTTGATATAGAGCATATTGAGGCGTTGAGCGATGCAACGGGGTTACCGCTTGTTTTACACGGCGGAAGCGGCATCAATGTAGATTTCATAAGAAGAGGAATCAAAGCGGGAATTGCAAAAATTAATGTTGGAACAGAAATAAGACAGGCATACGAACAAGTAATAAACGAAGATGGTTCAAATGTAGAAGAAGCACAAAAAGCGGTTTACGATAAAGTATGCGACATAATCACAAACATGCTCGATATAAAAGATACACGTACTCTTTTATTTGGCGAATAACAAGGGTTCGCAAAACTATACTATTGGAAGGAGAAGGTATAATTTATTTACATTATACCAAAAAAATATGACAACATTTGCATTATTTTATGGAAACAGAGGCATGATGCCTGAAGAAGTCATAGCCATTGCACGTCCGCAACTTGAAAAAGCGGTTACGGATGCGGGTTGTAATTTTATAAGCATGGATGTCTCACTAACCGGTTGCGGTGCGGCAAAAACAGTTGAAGAAGGCAAAGTTTTTGCTAAGTTTTTGGAAGAAAACAAAGGAAAGTTTGATGGTGTTATTGCCTGTTTGGCTAATTTTAGCGATGAAGCGGCTACAATTACAGCTTTAAAAGATGCAGGCGTACCAATTTTAATTCAGGCATGTCCGGACGAAATCGGGAAGATGGATTTTAAACAGAGAAGAGATGCTTTTTGCGGCAAACTCGCAATAACAGATTTGTTTTATCAGTATAATGTGCCATTTTCGTTAACGCAATCTCATGTTGTGGGCATAGACACAGAAGAATTTCAAAATGAAATAAAAAAATTCGGTGCAGTATGCAGAACGGTTAAAGGCCTTAAAAAATTAACGGTTGTAGCGGTCGGAGCAAGAACGACAGCGTTTAAAACAATGCGTTTTGATGAAATTACCGCACAGCGTCATGGTATTACAATAGAAACGCTTGACCTATCGGATTTCTTTTTGAGAATGAAATCGGTAGATGAAAATTCAAGCGAATTTAAAGATAAAATTAATTATTTGAATAATTATGCAAACTTTAAAAATGTGCCTAAAGAAGCATTTGCAAAGATGGCTAAGGCAAGCATGGTAGCCGATGCTGTTGCAAAAGAATATGAAACCGATTGTATGACTATTCGTTGTTGGGACGAATTTCAAAAGGTCATGCAAATTAGCGTTTGTAACTTGATAAGTGAATTAAATGATAGAGGCATAGTCACAGCTTGTGAATTAGACCTTTCTAATGCGATTGCAATGAAGGCTGTTTCTGCTGCCTCGGGTGAACCGGCTATGTGTCTTGATTTTAATAATAATTACGGCGACGATAAAAACAAGTGCATATTGTTCCACTGTGGACCGATTGCAAGTAGCCTAATGAAAGAAAAAGGTGAGATAGAAGAACACATGATGCTTAAAAAAGTTTTGGGTGACGGTTTAAGCTGGGGTGTTAATAAAGGACATATTCGTCCGATGCCGGCAACGTATTCAAGCACAAAGACAGAAGATGGGCGCATAGTTGCATATGTAGATAACGGACGTTTTACGGATGATGTGATAGAAAAAGAATTCTTCGGTACCGGCGGAGTTATTGAAATTGAAGATTTACAAAAGAAACTATACAAGATAGCAAAGAACGGATACAGACATCATGTTAGTGTTTCGACGGGTAATAATAAAGATGCAATATTAGAAGCATATGAAAATTATTTAGGCTATGACATAGTAGATTTAGGTTAAATTGAAAAGTGAAGCAAAATAATTATTAGTGCTACGAAAGAAAATGACCCCTCACGTTTTAACGTGGGGGGTTTGTTGTCCTAAAAAATGCTATTGCCTTTAACATTTTTATGAGACTTGTTTTATAAAAAATGTTT
>CAYJNC010000133.1:0-5772 GCA_964371185.1 uncultured Christensenellaceae bacterium | reverse complement strand
TTTTGACGTGTGGGCCAAAGGTTCCCGAACTTGAAAAGAAATTGGCCGATTTTTGTGGCGCGAAATTTTGTACGGCCGTATCAAACGGCACGACGGCGCTGCATACTGCCTGTATGGCGGCCGGCATAGGCCCGGGAGACGAGGTTATTGTGACGCCGATTACTTTTGCTGCGTCCGCTAACTGTGTGCTATATTGTGGGGGAACGCCTATATTTGCGGACATAGACGAAAAAACCTGGGAGATTTCTCCGGAGGAGATAAAAAAGAAGATTTCGCCACGTACAAAGGCGATTATTGCCGTGGATTATACCGGTCAACCGTGTGATTATTCTGAAATTTTGCCAATTTGCAGGGAACACGGCTTAATTTTAATAGAAGATGCGGCACATTCTATCGGAACAATTTACGACGGAAAAAAAGTAGGTAGTTTTGCCGACATGACAACATTTAGTTTTCACCCGGTTAAAACCATTACTGCAGGCGAGGGCGGGGCTATCACCACGAATTCCGAAGAATTGCACAAAAAAATAAATCTGTTTGCAAAACATGGCATAACACACGACGAAACATTGTTTGAAAACAATGACGGCGGTTTTTATTACGAGCAGATAGAGCTTGGCAATAATTATCGTATCACAGATATTCAATGTGCTTTGCTTTCGTCGCAGTTAGATAAATTAAATAGTTTTTCAAAGAGACGAAAAGAAATAACAAGGCAATACATAGAAGCGTTTAGCGGTATAGAAGAAATTACATTGCAAGAGGAGTATGAAAAAAGTGACACGGTTCGGCATCTTTTTGTGGTTCGTTTCAACTTAGACAAACTTAATTGTTCCAGAAAAGAAATATTCGATGCACTGCGTGCGGAGAATATTGGGGTGAATGTGCATTATATACCGGTTTATTTGTTTCCGCATTATGAAAAAATGGGCTATTTTGCCGGCAGTTGTGCGAAAGCAGAGGCGTTGTACAATGAAATCATTACACTGCCGTTGTTTTATTCTATGACAGACGATGATGTGGCAGACGTGGTTAGTGCGGTTAAAAAAGTTGTAGACTACTACAATAAGAAATAAAAAAGTATACGATGCCTAAGGGTCTATATTAAGATTTTTAGCTAACGATATTAATTTTTGGTTTATGGCAACGCTTTTGCGTTGCTTTAACTTTATGTAGAAAGATTTAAAAAAGTTACTACAAGCAAGCCTAACATTTATGATATAATAAAAACGGAGGGTTAATACATGAAACTTTGGGATAAAATTACTGACGGACAGGTATATTTAATAGCGGAGATGTCGGCTAATCATGCCGGAAGCTTGCAAACGGCAATAGACATTGTCCATGCGGCTAAGGAAGCGAAGGCGGATTGCGTTAAAATACAAACATACACGGCAGACACCATGACGTTAAACAGCGACAAAGATTATTTTAAGGTGAAAGGCGGTCTGTGGGACGGCTATTGCCTTTATGACCTGTATAAGGAAGCTTCTATGCCGTGGGAATGGCAGAAAACAATTAAAGACGAAGCAGAAAAACTTGGGCTAGACTTCTTATCTACTCCGTTCGACACAACTTCTGTCGACTTTTTAGAAGAACTGGATGTACAAATATATAAAATAGCCTCATACGAACTGACAGATATACCTTTGTTGAAATATGTGGCAAACAAGCAAAAACCAATAATCATATCTGCCGGAATGGGCAGTGAAGAAGAGATTTTTGCGGCGATAAACACAATTAAGGCTTGTGGCAACGATAAAATAGTGCTTCTAAAATGCACAAGTGAATACCCGGCGCATTTCTCAGACATGAATTTAAGCGTAATACCGAATATGAAAGAAAAATTCGGCGTGCCGATCGGCCTTTCCGATCATTCTATGGGTAGTTTAGCAAGTGTGGTTGGTGCATTAAACGGGGCCTGTGTCATTGAGAAACATTTCTGTCTGAGTAGGAAAATTAAAAACCCGGACAGCGAGTTTTCTATGGAACCGCAAGAGTTTGCGGATATGGCAAAACAAATAGAAGATGCTATTTTAATTAACGGTGAAAGCACCTACGAATTGCACCAAAGGGAAAAAGATGCGCGATGGTGCAGGCGTTCTGTTTTTGTTTCCGAGAACATGAAAAAAGGAGATTTTTTCACAGAAGAAAATATAAGAGTCATCCGGCCGGCCCATGGTATGTTGCCTGTTTACTACGAAAATGTGCTTGGAAAACAATGCGCACGAGATTTAGAGTTCGGAGAGCCTCTTCGTGAAGAAGATGTGGTAAAATAATAATTTTTCGATGTGTATTATATAATACAATACAGCTCAAAGCATAGTTATAAAGGCGTTTACGGTTGAAAGGCAATTTTGCTAAAGGAAATGGTGAAATTGCTTTTTTTGTGTGTACTATTTAATTTAGTACACTAAAAACCGGTGTAATTAGGTTTTTTTTGAACTAAAAAACCTTCAACGAGAAAAATTTCGGTGAAGGTTTTTAAGATTAATTTTTGTGGTTCTGATGTTAGTTTTTTAGTTTAACCGTTTGAATCCACTGTGGCAAACCGGCCCTAAAAGCGCTTCTTTTGCATCTTTCACCGTAGAAATAAACTCGAAAACTTCGTCGACTGCTTTTAAATAACTATCTATGACTTCGTCGGTATGTGACCAACAAACGTAAAACGCAGTGGTTGCCAAATAACCTTTTTTAAGCATTTCTTGTGTAAATAATGTCTTTATAGCAAGAAAATCTTCGCCGTCAAAAGAAAAATGCGATAGAGGGTCTATTCCGCCTATTTCTATTTTGAGTCCATGTTTTTTAGAAAGCTCGTGCCAGCCGGCCTTCACACGCTTTCCGATTCTGCATAAATGAGTAGAAACGTCATTTTTGATGTAAAAATCAATCGTAGCCAAGGCTGCACTCGGACCGATTCTCTCTGTGAAAAACGTGCTCGAGATGAATGTTTCTTGCGCTGCCTGCATAATATCTTTCTTGCCAATAATTGCGGTGTGCGGATATCCGTTTGCAAGGCCTTTGCCAAAAACGGCCATGTCCGGCATTACGCCTAAGTGTAAATGACTTCCGCCGTTATTTAGTCTAAAACCGGCAGTTACTTCGTCGAATATTAATACTATATTATTTTTTTCCGTATACTTGCGAATTTTTTCTAAAAACCCGTCGGTAGGGAAATCGTTTCTGATTGGTTCCATAACTACCGCCGCTATTTTGCCTTCGTTGCTTTGAGCAAGCATAGAAAACTCTTCGTAATCGTTATAGTGGAAGGGCAAATTTGTGCCAATCAAGCCTTTTGGAACGCCGGCAGTAGAAAGCCCGCTCAAATGGTTGTACGAAAGTGCATCTTCGTCGTCTAAATTTGCAGACAAATACCAATCGTGCCAGCCGTGGTAGCCGCAAAATAAAACCGTGTCCTTGCCTGTCTTTGCTCTGGCTATGCGAATGGCCAAAGACATAGCCTCGCCACCTGCTTTTGAGTACCTTACCATGTCGGCCCAGGGATGCAATTCTAATAGTTTATCGGCAAGCGCAACTTCTTCCGGAGCGTTAAGCGTACACATTCCGCCTGCGTCTATCGCATTCTTAGCGGCATCGTCCACCGCATCAAAAGAATATCCCAAAACGTTTGCGCCTATCCCCATATAACAAACATCAACATACTCGTTTCCGTCTAAATCCCACACTTTGCAACCTTTTGCCTTGCTATAATATGCCGGCCATTGCTCCGGCAAATATTGTTCGGGGCGCTTAGATAGCAATTGTGTGCCACCGGGTATGACTGTTTTTGCGTGTTTATACAGTTCTTGTCCTCTTCCCATTTTTTTCTCCTTATAATATGTTAAACTAAATTAATTTTTCTCACGTACGAAAACTTATTCACTAACAATATAATCGTTAGCCAGCGATTTTGCAAGCCCTTCATTGCGTGCGAATTTCGAGTTTAACTGTCGTAAACTCGGGTTTTCGTCTAAAAACTTTAATATATCTTCCGTATAAAAATCGGTGTCTGAAAAGTGTTCGTAGATTTTTGAAACCAATTCAAAGTCTTCGGGTTCATCAACCGTCCACCTTTCATGGTTAAGATTTCCGAGCGGGCATTCAAAATTCTGAAGAGAATAAGTTTTAGGGTTATTCCTGATGAATAAGGTTACATGCTCTCGTTCAGATGCCAATTTTGCATTTTCCCAAGCGCTTTTGAGCGCAGAAAATTTGAATATTTCAAGGTCTAAGCCGTCTGCTAAAGTTTCTGTAATGGCAGACATATAGTCGCTTTTAGGGTCTAAATTTTCGATTGCCAAATCAAGCATTTTTGGATCAAAAACCGGACAATCGGCAGTTATTCTTATAACATATTCGGGTGCAATGAGCTTTGCGCTTTGGTAATATCTGTCTAAAACATCTTGTTCACTTCCGGCAAAAACCCTTTTCCCGAGCGAAGAAACCAGTTTAACCGTGTTTACATCGTCTTTTGATAGCGAGGTAATAACCATCGCCTCGTCCACATATTTGCATTGCTCCACCCGCTCTATAACCCTTTGTAGTGCAGGTTTGCCTGACAGATCCATAAGTATTTTGCCGGGTAGGCGTGTAGACGCAAACCTTGCCTGTATCAGTGCTAAAAATTTCATGCTGTTGCCCCTTTCGTGTTTGCCACCTATTAACTGTTCCAAAGCGGAGGCATAATTATCTTTTCTTCTATACCCGTGAACTCTGATGCCAACTCTTTCAGTAATAAAGCGGGAGTATCGCTGTTAAAATCATATATAATCTGTTTAAGCTGTGTTAAATTATCCACACCGAAAACAATTTTTTCTATTTTAGTTTGTGTCTTAACAAACCCCAGCGCCGCTTGTGTGCGTGTTAAATTTTCTTTTTTGCAAAAATCCGCAAATTTCTTGATGTAAGGCCTCGCTGTCACCAAATTATTTGGAATATTGGCTTCTTCCATAAGCAATAAACCTTGTAGGAATGCGCTACGCGCATGAATTTCTTTTGTACAACCCAAAAGAATTTTGTCTAACCTTGTGTCTAATATGTTGTAGGGGATTTGTATTATGTCTACATACTCTGAACACGCCGCCTTTTCAAATTCGGAGGGCGTGTATATGGAAATTCCCGTGTTTTTTGTGAATCCGTCAATTTTAAGCTTATTTAACGCATAAAGTGCTGCCTCGTCGTTAACATATTGTGCATTGTGAAACAACAAGCTGTCTACATAATCTGTGTTAAGTTGCTTTAGAGAATCTGAAATGTTTTGCTTTAATGTAGCATAATAATTGTTCTCATGAACTTCGTTTAGTGCATTCGGCAGTATTTTTGTGATAATATTTAATTTTTTCCTGTCAGCACAAGCCATAAATTCCCCAAGTATGGTTTGCGCATCGCCATAACCACCGGCAGTGTCTAAAGTGGTAATGTCATTTTTTAGTGCATGGTTTATTATCTCAAAAACATCTTCTTTGCCCGGTCTGCCGCTCGACGCTATACCGTATTGCATACCGAATTGTACTGTGCCCAAACATAATTGCATAAACTCGTCGTTTCTCCTGTTTCTTTTTAAAAATTCATTTCCATAAGACTTTTTGCCTTAATCGGGAAAAAAGCCAAAAAAATGCCTAAATAATTCATCGTTCTCTTACTATTATATAATGTTGTAAATTTTGTAGCAAGAGTATTATGTCTTTATTTTGATTTATAGGTAGATTTGTGCTAAGTGTGGCTAATGTTTAACCGTAGAAAAAATTTTTAAAAAAATTAATTTTTTTTTGA
>CAYJNC010000132.1:0-5774 GCA_964371185.1 uncultured Christensenellaceae bacterium | reverse complement strand
AGCAAGGTCAAAGACCGCAAGGTCAGCAAGGTCAAAGACCGCAAGGTCAGCAAGGTCAAAGACCGCAAGGTCAGCAAGGCCAAAGGCCCGATTTTGCGAACAGAAATTCGGAACGTCAAGAAGGCGGAAGGCCAAACGGGCAACGTCCGCAAAGGCCGAATTCCGATGGGGCTCAAAGAAACGGTGACTACGCAAAGAGGAATGATCGTAACAAGAAACAAGACGATGGTTTAGCTGATGTTTCGGAATTGCGTAATGAAATGAAGCAACATGATCATAACAGAAAAAAAGCACAAAAGCCTGCCAATAACGATGCGGATTCGCGCAACAAGAAGGCTAAAAAGGCGGTTATAAAAGAACGTGTGTTTGCAATAGACGACGAGTATACACAAAAGGGTTCTCGTAGAGTTCGTCGCAAAAAACCTCAAATGTCGGTTAAAGCGCCAATAGAGGTAATAAAAATAGAAAAAGCAACCATAACGGAAGAAACGGTTTCTGTTAAATTGTTTTCGGAGAAAATCGGCAAGCCGGTTTCTGAAATACTTAAAAAATTATTGTTGCTCGGCATGATGTGCACAATTAATTCACAAATTGATTTCGACACGGCGCAACTTATTGCGTCTGAATTTGACATAGAATTAGAACAAAAAATCGAAAAGACGGCGGAAGACATTCTTATAGAGGAAATAGAAGACACACCCGACCAATTGCTTAAGAGACCTCCGATTGTTACCATCATGGGTCACGTTGATCATGGTAAGACTTCGCTCTTAGACAGAATAAGGCTTGCTCGGGTTGCGGAAAGCGAAGCGGGCGGTATTACACAGCATATCGGTGCATACCAGGTAGAGCTTAACGGTGAAAAAATTACCTTCATAGACACACCCGGCCATGAAGCGTTCACTGCGATGAGGGCAAGAGGTGCACAAGTGACAGACATTGCCATAATTGTCGTGGCGGCTGACGATGGCATAATGCCTCAGACAAAAGAGGCAATAAACCATGCACAGTCTGCTAATGTGCCTATTATTGTTGCTATAAACAAAATAGACAGGGAAAACGCAAATGTTCAACGAATAATGCAAGAATTAACCGAACACGAATTATTACCGGAAGAATGGGGCGGAGACACTGTTGTTGTTCCCGTATCCGCAAAAACCGGAGAGGGCATAGAAAAATTACTCGAGATGATTTTGCTTGTTGCAGATGTACAGGAATTAAAGGCAAACCCGGATAGGCTTGCTAAGGGTACTATTATAGAAGCACAGCTTGAAAAGGGTAGAGGGCCTGTTGCAACCGTATTGGTAGAAGCCGGCACATTAAAAGTTGGCGACACCATAATTGCGGGTATTGCATATGGCCGTGTTCGTGCCATGGTAGACGACTTAGGCAAAAATGTAGACAAAGCACTTCCGGCACAGCCTGTGGAAGTAATAGGATTTTCGGAAGTTCCGGCGGCCGGCGACATTATGCACGCTGCACCTGCGGGAACGTTGAATAAGCAAGTTGCGGAAGAGCGTAAGGACAGGCAGAAAGCAGAAATGCTTAAAAAGGTTTCGCAAGTATCGCTTGACGACTTGTTCAACCAAATTGCCGAAGGCCAAATAAAAGATTTAAATATTGTAATTAAGGCAGACGTTCAAGGTTCGGTAGAAGCCGTTCGTCAGTCTTTGGAAAAATTAACAAACGAAGAAGTGCGTGTGCGTGCAATTCATTGTGGCGTAGGAGCGATAACCGAAACAGACGTCATGCTTGCGTCTGCGGCTAATGCCATCATAATTGGCTTTAACGTTCGTCCGGACAACATGGCAATAGGTGCCGCCGAACGTGAAAAAGTTGATGTGCGCATGTACAGGGTAATATACAAAGCAATCGAAGACATAACAAACGCTATGAAAGGTATGCTTGATCCCGAGTTTGAAGAAAAAGTGCTTGGTCATGCGGAAGTAAGACAAACGTTTAAGGTTTCTTCTATCGGTACTATTGCAGGTTGTTACGTTCAAGACGGCACTATGAAGAGAAATGCCCAAGCGAGATTGTTAAGAGACAATGTTGTAGTTTACGAAGGCAGTTTGAGTTCGCTTAAGCGTTTCAAAGACGATGCAAAAGAAGTTGCAACCGGCTACGAATGCGGTTTGTCTTTGGTAAGCTACAACGACATAAAAGAAGGCGATGTTGTAGAGTGTTTCGAAATGCAACAGATAGAGCGCTGAGGTAGCAAGTATGGCAAGAAACAGAATGGCGAGAATCGAAGAAGAGATTAAACGTGCGTTGTCGGAAATTATTCGTACCGAGGTACGAGACGACAGAATGTCTGCTATGGTTGGCATAACAAGAGTAGAAGTTACTTCCGACTTAAAATGTGCAAAGGTTCATGTAAGCGTTTATGACACAGATAAAAAAAGAAAGGGTTCCATAGAGGCGCTTAATCATGGGGCTTCTTTCATACGTACAAAACTTTCGCGTGCGGTAGACATAAGAAGAGTCCCCGAGCTTAAATTTTTGCTCGACGATTCTATCGAATATAGTTTAAAGATTGCCAACATCTTAAACGAGTTAGACAAAAAAGAATCCTTAAAGAACAGTGAGGAAGAATGATGCAACAAGTTCTTGATTTTATAAAAAAACACGATAAATTTGCGGTTGTGACTCATGTGAGCCCGGACGGTGATGCAATAGGCAGTGCGTTTTCGCTTGCGTGTGTATTACACTCTATTGGCAAAAAAGCCGAGGTTGTTTTGCTTACAAAGTTATCTTCACTATATAACTTTGAAGAGTTTGCACCTTTGTATAAAACAATAGACAAAGCAGATTTTTCAGAATATGAGGCGTGCATTTCTGTAGACTGTGCAGACGAACGCAGGTTGAGCGGTGCGAGAGAAGGTTTTTTCTCTGTGCCGAACATGAATATTGATCACCATGTGTCAAACACAGAATTTGCGGAAATAAACTACGTGCAAAATGCTCCTTCGACGGGTGAGATAATTTATGACATTGCAAAGGCGCTCGGCGCACAAATAGACAATGTCGCACGTATGGCAATATATATTGCAATATCAACAGACACGGGTAATTTTACTTATAAAAATACTACCGCAAACTCTTTGCGTGTTTGTTCGGAACTCTTAGAATCCGGATTAGACGTAAATTCGGTTGCAAACCAAATATACAACACACGTTCGCTCGGTGCGACAAAACTTATTTCTAAGTTTATACAAAACATAAGTTTGCATCATGAAAACAAGATGACACTTGCGACGTTGACACTTCAAGAATTAGAGGAAACGGGTGCGGAACAGGGTGCATTAGAATCCTTAATCAGTTATGCAATCAGTGTAGAAACGGCCGAGATTGCGGCGTTTATACGTGAAATAGACAAGAATACCTACAAGGTGAGTCTGCGTTCAAAGCATTATGCAGACGTAGGAAAGCTTGTTGCCGCATACGGCGGTGGCGGGCACAAACATGCCGCCGGTTGTGCGATTAAAGGCAACATAGACGACATTAAAGCAGAAATACTTAAAGTTGCGGGAGAATATCTTCGGTGAACGGAATAATTAACATTTTAAAACCTTCGGGTATTTCTTCGTCCGATGTTGTTTACCGTGTTAAAAGAATACTCAACGAAAAAAGGGTAGGGCATACCGGCACACTCGATCCGGGTGCGGCAGGAGTTTTGCCAATTTGCGTGGGCAGGGCAACAAAACTTTCCGATTATATCATGAAGGGCGACAAGGAATATATTGCAGAGATATGTTTTGGTGCCCAAACAGATACTTTAGACAGCTATGGGGTTGTGCAAAATGTTTTAGACGTTAACATAACAAAAGAAATGCTATGTTCCGTGATAAACGAGTTTATAGGCGAACAAATGCAGGCACCGCCTGCCTATTCTGCCGTAAAGCACGAGGGTAGACCGCTATATAAATTAGCACGAAAAGGTGTGATCGTAGAAAAACCGGCACGAAAAGTATTTATAAATTATATCGAATTGCTTTTTGAAGAAGAAAACCGCTTTTTACTTAAAATCGGCTGTTCTAAGGGTACGTATATAAGAACCTTGCTTGAAGACATCGGCAAAAGGCTTGAAGCTCCTGCATACACCTCTTTTTTGTTGCGTACAAAGAGCGGTGCTTTTTTAATTGAAGATGCGATAACGCTTGAAGAAGCCGAGAGTATTACAGACGAAAGCCAATTGATTTTAATGAGTCAAGCGTTAAAAGATTTGCCGAAAATACACATCAAAGATTATTTATATCCAATAGTCATGTCGGGTGCGGGCATAGATTTAGATAAGGCTAATATCCGTGTAGAAGAAGACACGGAGTATGCAATTTTTTATAAAGAGGAACTTATAGGGATTGCCATGAAAATAGAAAACGAACTTAAAATTGTCTCAAGAATTAAAATATAAGGGGAAATAATATGAGAGTGTTAAACAATGAAAATTTACCCTTAAACATGAATACGGCGGTAGCGGTCGGCCTTTTTGACGGCGTTCACAAAGGGCATGTTGCCTTAATAAATGACATTATCTCTAAAAAAGATTACACATCTTTGGTGTATACTTTCGATAAGAAAAAGAAGGTGGCTTGCAGTTTGCTCACGGAAACAGAGAAACAAAGCGTTTTAGAGTCCATAGGAGTAGAGCAATATTACTCTTGTAGATTTACCGATGATTTTGCAAATCAGACGGGAGAGCAATTCTTAGATGAGCTATGCAATAAATTCGGTGCGAAACACATTACCGTCGGATATGACTTTAAATTCGGAAAAAATGCAGCTTGGGATGCAAATTTTATTTTGCAAAACGCCGAAAAGTATGGCTATAGTGCGAATGTTATTCAGCAAGTTGTATTAAACGACGAGCGGGTTTCGAGTTCGGCAATAAGAGCGGCTGTTGATAGTGCCGACATGAAAAAAGCGGCAGAAAACATGGGGCGATTCTACTTTATTGACGGCCGGATAGAAAAAGGCGAAGGAATAGGAAACACAATAGGTTTTCCGACCGCAAACATACGTGCCGACAAACTTTTGCCGACATATGGTGTTTATGCCACTGTCGTAAAAATAAAAGACAAACTTTATAGGTCGGTCACAAATGTTGGCATTAAGCCGACTGTAAAAGAAGACGACAGCGTAAACATTGAAACTTTTATATTAGACTTTGAAAAGGATATATACGGAAAAGATATTCGAGTGTTTTTTGTAGAATTTATTCGTCCGGAAAGAACGTTTGAAAATATAGAGGCACTTAAAGCACAAATAGACAAAGATACTTCTTGTGCAAAAGCAATATTGAATGATTTAGATGTTTACAAGAACAATCTAATGTGCTAAAATAAAATTTAAATGTAGACCGTGCACGACGTGCATCGACACTCCGACGATTGCGTGGTGTAATGGGATTTGCAAATATATTGTTTATAATGAAATGGAGAAGAAAAATGGACAAGACAATTAAAACTGAAATTATCGAAAAGTACGCACAAAAAGAAGGGGATACAGGTTCTCCCGAGGTGCAAGTAGCATTGCTTACTTACCGCATCAATCACTTAAATGAGCATTTGAAAATCAACAAAAAAGACTCTCATTCAAGACGCGGTTTGTTAAAAATGGTTGGTAAGAGAAGAGGATTGCTCAACTATCTTAAAGAAAAAGATATTGAGCGGTACAGATCATTAATCGCCGGCTTGAATTTACGTAAATAACAAATGAGAAGAGCGGTTTTTTTCCGCTCTTTATTTTTGAAAATTAATCAAGGAGAAAAAAAT
>CAYJNC010000131.1:505-5801 GCA_964371185.1 uncultured Christensenellaceae bacterium | reverse complement strand
AAGGCAACATCCCATCCCTACACACTTAACGCACTAAACTTACTCTGCACATTTATTAAGTATTTAATATATCATGAAATTAGCAAATTTGCAACGTTACGGCTTATTTATTGTCGGTAAAAAACAGCTTAGAGTTTTCTTGCTTACAGTTGTCGCATTTGTAATCGCAATCCGTGTTTTTGCAATAACAGACACCGTCTAAGAAATACAGGTCGCTCTTACATTTAGGGCAAAAGGCCGAGCATTCTTTTTTAATTGTCTCATTCATCTTAAAAGTCTCCTTAGGTTGTTTATATAAAGATGTGTCCTATACTTTTTTTAATCCCCGTTTACGGTATTGCATTATGATGCCGAGAATAGAGCAGATGGCCATTGGTATTATCATAGCATAGAGTGGTAGGGTGTAGAAGATGCTTGACGGCAACAGTGTGGTTGTCGCGGTGGCAGGCACGGCCGAAGCGATAAGAGATTGATCGAAAAGCAGGCCGATTAAAATTCCACCCATGTATACCAATGAAAAACCGCCGTATATTGCGGAAAAAAGAATTATCAAGTGTTTTCTGGCGAGCAACATTACTATGCCCAGACCAACGAAGAACAATAGCCCGATAAGAAAAATATTCAGGCTTTCGAGCGAAGAAAAATATTCGGGAGAAGCACTCCGAATTATTTGGAATATTACGATGCCGAATATTCCGCCTGCTATAAAGAAACAAAAATTAACGAAGAAATATGTTAGCAAAGCAAGCACTATGCCGGCAATTAACGCAATAATAAATATCCAATACCCAAGTTCGGGCGCTATTTGTGTGAGCAAGTTATACACAAATGTGCCTCCCGAGTATAATGCGTATATGAGTATTATTACCTTTAAATATTTGTATCCGGCAAAGCAATAAACCATGCCAAGGACAAAAAGCAGTACAATTAAAAGTACAGAAAGTATTCCTTCCATGTAAAGACCCCCTATAAAAATATAACCCATTATAACATTTTATAAATTATAAAATCAATCGCTAACAAATTTTATAATTTTTGAAATAAGTTTCTTGTCGGGAACTAAAATAAATGGTAATTTTTAACACAAAGTATTTTCACATGCTAAATAGCATGTTATAATATATATGTTTAATTATAATTATATATGAAAACGACGAAATGGGGTATAAATATGAAGAAAATTAAAAAGATTTTATCGGTAATTCTTATTATTGCACTTAGTATAACGGTTTTTCCGACAAGTGCACTTGCGAATACTGAGGTTGCGGAACAAGGTGCAGAGCAACAAAACGAAACAGGCGTAGGAGCTCCGATACCTGCTGCAGACACACCGCAGACATTTTCGGGTACGGTGCCGGCCGGCGGGTTTACAATCGGTGGCGGTGTAGCGGGAGAAGATTTTTTATACGATGATTCGACAAATACGCTTAATATCCTTAAAAGTACCGCTTTACATATTATAAATACAAATACGGCGACACCCACACCAGACAAAATTTCGGTTGGTGCCGGTGTTTCGGCGAACCTAATTTTATTGGGAGTCAATATAGATGTCAGCACTGTTGGTGGCAGTGCGCTTTTAGTTTTGGGTACGGCGAATATTAATATCGAAGGGCAAAACACTTTAAAAAGCGGTACCGACTATGCCGGTTTGCATGTAGAACAGGGTGCAAGCATTACTTTATCCGGCAGTGGCACTCTTAATGCAACGGGTGGTGAAAACGGTGCCGGCATTGGTACTGGTCTTGGAGCTTATGGCGACGGTAGAGGTGCGGGAGCGATAAACATTTTGGGCGGTACTATTGTTGCAACCGCCGGGAAGTATGGTGCCGGAATTGGTGGCGGTCGTTTTATGAACGGAAGCAGTGCGCTTGTCATATCCGGAGGTCATGTGACTGCAAACAGCGGAGAAAGTTCTGCGGGAATCGGTAGTGGTCTACAAGGCTTTACCGGTGGAAGTACTACGATAAACGGTTCGGCAACTGTTATTGCTAACGGTTATTCTGCCGGTATAGGCGGTGGTACGAGCGGCGACGGCGGAACTATTTTAATTGAAGGAAATGCGAATGTAGAGGCAAGAGGTTCAAACGCCGGAATCGGTGGCGGTGCTCGTGCCGGTTACGCGAGCAATCCGTTTAGGGGTGGAAATGGTGGGCAAATCACCATTAAAGGAAATGCAAAAGTTATGGCAACGTCAAACGGTACGGGTGCCGGAATAGGTGGCGGATATAATGGTGGCGGTTTTGCTTCGGGTAACAGCGGAACTATATTAATAACCGAAAATGCAAATGTAACCGCAACAGGTGGCTCTGCAAACGGAACTTCGGGTGCCGGAATTGGTGGCGGAAGTGAAGGGAGCGGTCAAAGCATTACAATATCGGGAAATGCAATTGTAACCGCAACGGGTGGTTCTAATGCCTCTCATGGCGGTGCGGGAATAGGCGGTGGAGATACTGCAAATGCCGGAACGATAATAATATCCGGTAATCCGACGGTTAAGGCAACCGGCGGTGGGTATTCTGCGGGCATAGGTGGCGGAAGAAACGGTGCGGGTGGAAATGTAACTATATCGGGTGGTTATGTTGAAGCAATCGGCGGATATAATTCTTCAAGCTCGATAGGTGCGGGTTGGCCGGACTCTGTATATTACCCAAACGATGAGGGAAGTTTTTCAACAACTTCAACCGGAACGGCTTATGTTTATGCTAACAACGGAATTAAGGCAAGGGAAACGTATCCGCTAAGCGGTATAATTATTGAGAATATGCTGGCTGAAGTTTATGGGAATCAAACGCTTTCAAGAAACATCACATTACAATCAAGTGCTGACAGATTCATAATTAACAATACGGCATCGCTTACAATACCCGAAGGGATAACACTGAATTCGTTGCGTGCTGAAATAACTAACAACGGCAATTTTGTGAACAACGGAACGCTAAACTGTGAAGATAATTTTATAAATAACGGAACGGCAGAAAACAACGGAACGATTACTTGTACCGGTAATTATACAAGTAACAATGTAATCAAGAATAACGGAACTTTTGTGGTAAAAGGTTATATATACGGAAATGCCGGTACAAGCGGTACTAATCCGCTGACACTTGATATCACTGATAAACAGCTGTATTTCACGGGTGGTGGATCGGCAGACGAAAGCGCAATTCGATATAACGGTTCGGGAAGTAATGATGCGGTTTTTTCAGGCAAACTTATTTTAACGGGCAGTACAGATAAAACGATGACCTTCGGTGCGGGCACACACAACCTTATATTTCATAATGTAAATATAGACGCGAGGTCAAGAGGCGGTGCGGCCATTGCGACAGAATGGGGTTATTCCGCAAATATCACGTTGGTGGGAACCAATACGTTGATTGGCTCGGACGGTTATGCCGCAATAGAGCTTACAAAAACAACTTCGGTAATACCGATAATAAACATATACGGACCGGGAACGCTAAATGCAGAGGGCGGCAACGGAGCCGCAGCAATAGGCAGTAAGTCTGATCTTTATGGCGAGATTGTCGTAAATATCTATGGAGGAATTGTTAATGCGAGGGGCGGACTTAACGGTGACGGCATCGGCGGCAACGATACCAGCCCGGGTGGGTCTACAAATGTTTATGGCGGAACGGTAAATGCAGTCGGCGGAGCGGGTGCTGATGGTATTGGCGGAAAATTCACCACAGGAACAAACGGAAATGGGTTTGTTTATGCGAATTCAATTGCTTCTGCCACCTACCAAACAAACCCTGCAACACAGGGTGTGGTTATTGTAGGAACACAAGGTAGGGTTTATAACAACCCGACTATAATTGCAGATGCGGTTGTCCAAAGCGGAACTACTCTTAATATTCCGGTAAACAATTCTCTTGTTGTTAAAGACGGTGTTACTTTAACAAATAACGGAACAATAATAAACGATGGTGGTTTGGCCGGACACAGCCAAACGCCGGGCGGTGTTTATGAAACGAACTTGCTTAGTGCAAACGATGTAATTATTCCTACGCTTGTATATAACGAAAATGTGATAACAGACATATATACAATACCGAACACCAAATATATGGGCGGCGTTGAATATACTTTGTTAAAAGACGATTGGAAGTCGGCTTACCAAATGAAATCGACAAGCGGAGTTTTTGAAAATGTCACCGAAGTTAAAAATTCGGGTTATTACAAGGTAATATTTACCCAAGCGGGTTACCCGACGGTAGAAAAAGAATTTAGCGTGTTTAGGGCAGGAACTACGTTTGATGGCGGTGTAATAGTAGATAAGGCCGACAAAACTTATACGTACGGCGACACAATGACGGTTAGTGTTACACCGAACATTACGAGCGAGGCGGCACCGGTAATGCGGATGATGAGTTTTACCGCTCCGGCTCAAAACCAAGTGGCAATCTACACTTTAATAAACGGTGTATACACGCAAATATCAGAGCCACAGGCTGCAACAAACGGTGTTAAACTTAGTTTTACGGTAGACACAAGCGCAGAAGGTTTTAACATAGGAAACAATGCAATATTGGCAAAATATGTGGAAACAGGAAACCAGGCAGGCTATGAAGAAGCGGTTGCAATCACACTCAACAAGAAGAGTCTTAGTGCAACCGTTGTACCGGGACAAAGCAAAGAGTATGACGGAACTACCGAATTTAGAGGTGTAAGTTTGGCTCTGTCGGGCATACAACCCGGCGACAACGTTAGTGCGACGGCAAACGGAAATACAAACGATGCCGATTCGGGCATTAAAACTTTTGTGGCAACAAGCACAAGCCTATCGGGTGTAGACAGCATATATTATGTGCTAGAACCGAGCAGTGTAAGCGGAAATGTCGAGATTACAAAAACGTCATCGGCAACAATTTTAAATGTGACTTCGATTACAGGAACGGTAATAGATCATACGGTAACGCTTAATGCAACTGTGGGAATAGGGCAAGGCAAAGTGCCTATCGGAACGGTAGATTTTATCGATGTTACAACAGATCCGAATTCGCAAACACCCATTGCCGGTGGAGACGATGTTGCTTTGGTTGACGGTGTGGCAACGTTTGATTGGTCGGGATTAAAAGAAGGTGTGTTCAAAGTTCGTGCGGTATACAACGGGGACACAAACCATAACTCGTCAAGCAGCGAAATACTTTCGGTTGACACAAGCAAACAAGTACAACAAAAAATCGAAATAAATTCTATCGGAAATAAAACTTATGCCGACACAAGCTTTACACTAAGCATATCGGGCGGTAACGGTAGCGGAGCTGTTAGGTATATTTCGCTTAATCCG
>CAYJNC010000131.1:0-389 GCA_964371185.1 uncultured Christensenellaceae bacterium | reverse complement strand
TAGGTGATAGTGTTCCTGTAATAGACCAAAGCGAGTATACGGTTTCGGGACTGCGTGCCGGCGAAAGTTTGAGCGTTAATCCGACCATAATTTACGATAGAACACCGGATATGTCGATGCCCGGTACATATGCAATTATTCCGACGGGTGCGGTTTCGCCGAGCGGTAATAATTATTATCCGATAGAAACAATGAACGGTACGTTAACGGTGTACAGCAATCAAATGTATGCTATAAACATTGAGCAGTCGGCAAACGGAAACATAACAACTAACCCGGTAGGGCAGGCGGCGGTAGTTCAAACGGTTACAGTCAGCGCCG
Source organism: uncultured Christensenellaceae bacterium (assembly GCA_964371185.1). Lineage (GTDB taxonomy): Bacteria > Bacillota > Clostridia > Christensenellales > Christensenellaceae > CAYJNC01. The sequence continues at coordinate 68 of CAYJNC010000131.1, read as the reverse complement.
CTCCTAATTCGGGATATGCGGTAAGCGGCATAAGGGTGCGCAGCGCAAGCGGCGAAATAGCACTTAGG
>CAYJNC010000130.1:0-5819 GCA_964371185.1 uncultured Christensenellaceae bacterium | reverse complement strand
GATGATTCACAGAAAAATTTGGACTACCGCTCAGCAAAACGGCACAGAGCAAGAGCTAAAAGATAAAATTGCAAAAAGCAACGAGCTTTTAGCCCAAGGCATAGACAAAAGAGACGAGTTTTTCAAAGACATCAAAGATTCTTTAGGCGGAAACTTGAAGTGGATAGTTGTTGGCGGTGCGCCGTTAGCGAAGTTTTATGTGAAAGAATTTGCCGACATAGGCATAGAATTGCTGCAAGGCTACGGTATTACCGAGTGTGCTCCGCTTGTTTGCATAAACAGCACAATAAAAGAAGTTGGCAATGTTGCGGGTGCGGCCGGCTATATTATCCCATGCAACGAAGTGCAAATAAGAGAACAAGACGAGAGCGGTGAGGGCGAGGTTTGGGTGAGTGGCTCAAATGTCATGTTAGGCTACTACAAAAACCCACAGGCAACCGCAGAAGTAATGGACGGAGAGTGGTTTAACACCGGAGACATAGGCCGTGTAGATGGCGAAGGCTTCTTGTATATTACAGGGCGTAAGAAAAACTTAATTGTTTTGACAAACGGAAAAAATGTGTATCCCGAAGAGATAGAAGGCTACATGATGCGTGTTCCGTATATCAAAGAAATAATAGTATATGCGCCGATGGAAGACGGCATGGCGGAAGAAAAATTGCTTGCCGAAATATTTGTAGACGAGGCATATTCTAAGGACAAAACAAAAGAAGAAATTTGTGCTAATCTGCAAAAAGACATTGCGAAAATAAACAAAACATTGCCGGGTTACAAGCAGGTTAAAGATTTTACATTAAGAGATCGTGAGTTTGAAAAAACCACCAAAAAATCTATTAAACGCTTTGTAATGGGCAAAAAGTAGGGCTTAGGAACAATAACTGCTCAGATACTAACCGCTTTGGCTATTCTATGCAGATTGACAATTTTGCAAAACGGTGTTATTATAAAAGGTAGCAAAGGGGAGGTATGAAGGAGAAATTATGGTAGAATTAGCAAAAGTACAACAGTTGTTATCTATGGTTTGCCCTTACGATCCGGAAGAGATGACATTAGACAAACATTTATTTAATGATCTTGACATGGATTCATTTGGAATGATGGAGATGATAATGGCGTTTGAGCAAGAGTTTGACATTGAAGTTCCCGACAGAGATTTAAGATTGTTTAATACAGTTCAAGACGTTGTTACCTATATCGAAGAAAAACAAATGGGCGGAACTTTGGTTCGGGCGTAATCATATAAAAAAATTATTCTAAAACCCGCAAATATTTGCGGGTTTTTTATTTTATTGAGTAAAAAAGTATGTTGGGTTAGTTTGCTTTAACTGATTATGGCTTTTTTCAACAAACCCAAAATAAAAAACAGACGCTCATTAAAGAGTTTTCATGGTATAATTATTGCATGGATATTAATAAAAAACAAAAAATCAGACAGAGAATTTTCATTATCATCGGTGCTTTATTGGTCGGAGACACAATATTTGCAATGCTACTTTCAAACATGAATTTAGGTGTTATATTGCCGGCAATATTAGGAGCACCATTGCTCGTATACGGCATATTTATTAAAAAAATTGATGTTTGGTTTGTGTGCAAAGTGGGAAAAATTGTAAAATATATTTTTATTATCGGCTACATTGCTTTTTGCGGTTTAACGGCAGTTTTTTGCATAATGATGGGTGTTGCGGCGGCAAACGTGCCTCCGGACGGTGCAGACGCAATAATAGTTCTCGGTGCCGGCGTGCAAAACGACGAAGTAACCGATACCCTTGAAAAACGTTTAAACAAGGCAATTGAATATTACGAAAACAATCCGCAGGCATTAATTGTGGTCACCGGTGGTTTGGGTGACGGCGACACAATCACCGAGGCACAGGCCATGGAAAATTATTTGGTGGAACAAGGAATTCCAAAAGAAATAATAATTAAAGAAGAGAACGCAACCAGCACCTACGAAAATTTTGTGTATTCAAAAGAAATATTAGACGAACAGTTTGGAGGACACTACGACATCGTATATACCACCAACGATTTCCATATATTACGGGCAGGCATAATCGCACAGTCGGCAGGGTTCGCTTCTCCCGAGAGTTTAGCGGCAAAAACACCGATTTTAACACTGCCAAACGCCTATTTGCGTGAAACATTGGCATTGCTTGCAACCTACGTTTTCGGTTAAATAGATATTTCTTGGTTTTCTTCAAATAAAATATGGCAAGGCGGCATTGTCTCCTTGTCTTTTTTGACAATGTATTGTGTTACCTTTCGGTAATTTTCGGTGTCGTCTTCCAAAAACGGCAGATGAAAAACAACTATTTTTTTTGGCCGTATGCTGTTCTTTACGGTGTTTTTTCCGCCGACTAACGTCACATACGGAAAATTTAAAAACGCAGTGTCTATTTGCTTGCTCTGCAACCATTCTTTGGTCTGAGGAGCCAAAACCGCCGAATCTCCCAAAAACAATAGGTTTTCTCCCTGTATTTCTATAAGAAAACCGTAATTTATGTCGTCTGCATATTCTTCGCCTTCGTGCGTTATTTTTTTGCACTCTATGTGTATTTCCCCTATGTTAAACTCATGCGCATCTTCATTTAAAGTGTAAACATTATCTAAATCCGTCTCTACCGGCAGAATAACAGCCGTTTCCGGATGATTTTTAATAAAATCGGCAATCAAATCGGGCTCGTAATGATCGAGATGTTCGTGGGTTATTGCAAGGCAATCTATATGAGAAAAGATGCCCTTCCCCTCTATTATATCTTGAATCAAGCTTTCTTTCACTCCCGAAAACCGTGTGCATTTTCTGTGGAGTGGGTCTACCAAAATTTTTTTGCCTCCCTTGCAAACAAGCACCCCTGCGTTTGCGATTAACCTAACAAAATTATCGTTCATTGTTTTTCCTCTTTATTATAAAAATAACGGCTATTACTCCCCCCAAGAAAGCCAGCCAAAAATATCCGTAGTCTACAAAAAATGTGTTGCCCTCTAAAAACGAAATGTCTGCTATTGCGTAAGCCTCCTCGCCCTCTTCAACACGCGCAACAACCTCACCCGTGGGCGAAACTATGCCGGTCACACCACCGTTTGCCGACTGTACAACGTATTTTTGCGTTTCCGCCGCACGCAATATCGCATGGGTAAAATGTCTTTCTTTTGCATAATCACCAACAAACCAAGAATCGTTCGTTAAGATTGCAATAACATCGGCACCTTCCTTGACGGTTTCTCGCACTACCGTTTCAAACATGCTTTCAAAGCAAATCAACGTGCCTACATTTCCGTATTCTGTTGTAAACACACCCCTGCTATCGCCGATTTCAAAAGAAAACTCTTTGGTAAAGCCGTTTTCAAATATCGGAACCAATTGTTGCTTGTTATACGGCGTTGCCACAACACCCTCGTCGTCTATCATAAACACAGAATTTTCCAGGTATACTTCTTGTTGGTCGTATGACCCTAAAAACAAATATGCTTCTTCCGTTTGCGCCAAATGCTGATACGGCAATTGCTCTATCGTGTTGTACGTAAACGAACCTAACACGGTGCTTTCGGGGAAGAAAACTATGTCGGCGTCTTGCTCTAAAAAAACAGCCTCTGCCAGTTCCACCGATACGGCCGCCCTGTTATACTTTTCCGAGGAATAAGAAGGAAGGTCGTATTGTATGGCGGCAACGCTAACGCTTTCGCCTTCTTGCGGGCTTGGTTTAAAATGACCGTAAACCGCATTGCCTAAGGGAATCAGTATGACTACGGTGCAGCATAAAACCGCCGGCTTAACATTTTTAAATTGAATATATCCGATGGCTTGAGCCATATAAACATTTACCGCCATCATCAAAAAACTTAATCCCACCGAGCCGAGTGCCGACAGTATTCCTAACATTTCCGGCAGGTATGCTTGTGTTGCCGATAGGCGCACATAGGAAAACCCAAATGCCCCAATCCCGATAATGTATTCCGCCAACGCCCACATAAACGCCACAAACAACGCCCTTAGCCAAACAGGGCATTTTATTTTGAATGCAATAAACATTGGAATGGCAAAGGCGAGCCCATGAATCGCGACTATGAAAACATACCCGGCCACAATAACCGGCACAGATAAATCTCCTACATTTGCCGAAATGTCTAAGGTGAACATGGAAACATAACAAATTGCCAAAAACGAAGCACATAGCAAAAAACATGCCAGAAACAGTTTTTTTGCATATTGCTGCATCCTGAACAAGCAAAAAACGGCAGGCGAAAAACCTACCCATGCGAGCAATGCAATTTGGTTGGCGCTCATCAAAAGCCCCACAAACATTCCGCATATTATGCAAATTATATAGTATGATTTAAATGTAGATGTCCCCATCTGCTTTTTCATATATACCTTTTCTGAAAAGAACATTGAAATGAGAATAAAACCCTATGCGCTTTTTTTGTTGTTATATAATAAATATTTTGCAATGTCTCCTACACCGTCTAAGATATACATCGGTCGATAGGGAAATTGTTGTACCGTTTCTCTTGTGCTGACTCCCGATAACACAAGCACGGTATCCATGCCCGCTTCAATACCCGACAAAACATCTGTGTCCATGCGGTCGCCTATCATGGCGGCGTCTTCTGAATGCACCCCTAATATTTTAATTCCCGTACGCATCATAAGCGCATTCGGCTTGCCCACAAAATATGCACTCTTGCCGGTTGCAAGCTCTATGGGTGATATCAGAGCGCCACAGGCAGGAATTATGCCTCTCTCGCTCGGTCCTGTAATGTCCGGGTTTGTGCCGATTAATTTAGCGCCGTTTTGCACGAACTTAACAGCTTTTAATATGCTTTCGTAGTTGTAGTTACTCGTTTCTCCCACAACAACATACTCGGGGTTAACATCATTCATTGTAATACCGGCTTCATAAAGCGCATTAACCAGCCCGGCATCGCCGATTGCATAAACACCTGTCGAACCTTCTGCCTGATGCTTTAAAAATTTTGCCGTTGCAAGCGCACTTGTATAAAAATGGTTTTCATCTATATCAAGGCCCATTCGCCCCAACTTTTGTTTCAATTCAAGTTTAGTACGTTCGCTTGAGTTTGTTAGGAACAAGAAATTTTTATTTTCTTTATATAGCCATTCAACAAACTCTTTAACACCCGGCAACAAACGGTTACCGTGGTAGATTACTCCGTCCATGTCGCAGATAAACCCTTTTTTCTGCCAAAGTCTTTCCATCAATTCATCTCTCATACTCATAACCAATACACCTTTCGGTTTTTTTATAAAATTATAATATAATTATACTATACATTCTCTTTCGTTGACAACCTACATTAAATTTTACGATAACCAACAAAATAAAAGTTGTAAAAATCAAAATTAGTGTTTTAAAAATATAAAATTTCGATTATAATATAGTTATCAACAAAACGGAGGATATATATTATGGCAAATTTTATTGAAGATACAATAAACTTTGGGTTTGGGTTATTCACCTTCTCAAGAGAAAAAATCGAACAGACTGTAGAGCATCTTGTTGAAACAGGCAAATTAGAGCGTAAAGATGCGCAGGGTTTTACTCGCGATTTGATTCAAAAAGGCAACGAACACAGAACAGAAGTTCGTCAAATGATAACCGAAGAAATTCGTGCCGCACTAAACGAAACCGGTTTGTCTAACGAAGGTTCTATTACTAAAGAAGATATTCGTGCAATTATTCGTGAAGAGCTTGCGAACGCAAAAAAAGACTGACAATACTTTTTTAGGAGGACTTTGTCATAGGTGATTTGGTCGCCGAGAAAAAAACCGGCAATATTAATATAAAAAGATACAAGAA
>CAYJNC010000129.1:0-5869 GCA_964371185.1 uncultured Christensenellaceae bacterium | reverse complement strand
TTTAAATGTATGGCAACAAAAAAACGCAATCGAAAGACGGTTAACCGGGCTTGATTGCGTTTTAATTTTTATTGGTGGGGGAGCAAAATTTTAATATCAGTCTCCCAGACAAATACCCATGTTACGAGCAGTTTGAATAAGTGCCGCATTCGGCTGAACTAATTTTGTTTTGCCGGCAACGTCATTTAACGGATTTTCGGTGAGTGTGCCGGAAACCATAGCTACAGAATAGCCAAATTTATTTCGCTGTATAAGGTCGGCGGCTCTCACGCCGAATTTCGTTGCTAAAACTCTGTCATATGCGCTGGGTGAACCACCACGTTGTATATGGCCGGGGACGGCAACACGAGTTTCGATTCCCGTTACGGCTTCTATTGCATGTGCTAAGCGTGCCGAGGTAGAGGTAACACCTTCTTCGGAGCGCTTTTCACGTAAAGATTTGCGTTTTAATTGCCATTCGTCTATCCTTAACGCACCTTCGGCAATTGCGATAATAGAAAACATTTTGCCTTTATTTGCACGTTTTTGAACTGCGTTTATGACGTGTTCTCTGTCGTATGGAATTTCGGGCAATATGATGACATCGGCGCCTCCCGCAATTCCGGCATACAAGGTTAGCCATCCTGCCTTGTTACCCATGAGCTCTACAACCATGACACGCCCGTGGCTGGCGGCCGTTGTGTGCAGACGGTCTATAACATCTGTTGCAATGTCTACAGCAGTATGAAAGCCGAAAGTGACGTCTGTACCCCAAATGTCGTTGTCTATTGTTTTTGGTAAACCTATGATGTTTAACCCTTCTTCGTGCAGTAGGTTAGCGGTTTTATGTGTGCCGTTTCCGCCTAAGGTACATAAACAGTCTAAGTTCATTTTTTCGTAGTTTTCAACCATCTTTGCAACTTTGTCTACCCGATCATCTTCTATTTTACGCATATTCTTAAATGGTGTCCTAACCGTGCCTAAAATTGTGCCGCCAAGGGTTAGTATGCCGGAAAAATCCGGTTGTTCCATCTGTTGGAATTGTCCGTTTATGAGTCCGGAGAAACCTCCGGCAATGCCAACAATTTCCACACCTTCCATGCGCTCGTAAGCAGCCTTTGCAACGCCTCTGATTGCTGCGTTTAAACCGGGGCAGTCGCCGCCGCTTGTTAATATTCCAATTCTTTTAGCCATAATTTTGTCTCCTCTGTTACATCCAATCTAAACAGGCGTCAAAAACAACTTTTCCGTCAGATTGTCCGTAAATATAGTGATCATTGCCCACTTGTTTATACATGAGGGTAATGGTTTGATCGATGTAAGCTTCAGCTATATAATTGATTCTAATATTTTTTATTTTGTGTGTCTTTAAAAAATCGGTGGGGAAAAGTTCGCAAATCCAATTTAAGTATTTTGTGTTATTCATGTGGCCGTTCATGTCTACATCGCTGTATAAAACGGTTCTGACAGATTTTTCTTCCATATCTTTTGGTAAAATAATTTTGTTCGGTGGGGTAACAACGGGTTCTTCGTCTACGCAATAAGGATAGTCTCCGATAGATGAAGTTGGCATAAGCCTCCTTTTATTGACGTCAAATAATATCCATTGAATATTCGCACGGCCGATTTCTTGCCCCTTGCTGTCATAAAAAAGATAGTTACGCAAAAACAACATTTTTTTAGGCTTTAGCGGCCATGTTTTAACAAGAATGGTTTCTCCTATACTCGGATAAGACAACATAGAAAGGTTAACACGAGTCAGCACCCAACAAATGCCGAATTTATCTATAATGTCTACACGTCCTAAGCCAACTTCACAAGCGTGGTCTTCTGAGACCTCTTGCATACGTACAAAAATCGAAGATGGCGACCATGTGCCGTTTATGTCCACATCTTGTGCCCGTAAATAATATTCTTGTTCTAACTTTGCTTGCATATTACTATCCCTTGCAATAATCTATATTTAGTTTATGTTTTTATTGTAGCACTTTTTTTAAAGAATAAAAAGGGGGGGGTGCAATTAAATCGAAAAAAATTTATTATTGCATATATAAAAAAATGTGTATATAATTGATGTTAAGTTCAATATATTTTAACATAATAAAACTAAATAAAAAAGGGGATACGAACAAATGGAAGTTGGAGTATTTTTAGCTTTAGAACCGTACACAACAGTAGAGCGTAATCTACAATGTGCAAAAGAGGCAGGATTTTGCTATGCAGATGTAACAGACACACATGCAAGTGGCTCTATGTTTGCTTCGGCAGGTTTGTCTGCGTCTGTCAGCTTAGACGGAAACCCGTTTGACACAAAAAGAATGTTTGAAAAGTATGGCATGAATATCATGACAATAAGTGCGCATGCTTCATTGTTAGAGCCGTCAAGCCCTGCTAACTTTGCTACATCGGAAATTATGAAGGCAATTAAATTTGCAGCTGCAATTGGTGTACGTGACGTTATCACGACAGAAACATTTGCAAAAAGTGATTGGGCAAAAAAATTGTCTTATGATCAAACAGTCTTTATAACCGCAGAAAAGTTATACGAGCCCGTGCGCATGGCGGCAGACTATGGAATTAAACTATGTTTAGAACCGCATGGCCCCTTGACAGATTCTATCACCGGCATAGGAGACATTATGGAATTGCTCGGAAACCCGGAAGCGTTAGGTGTAAACATGGACACCGGAAACAGCTGGCTGGGGGGAACAGACCCTGTTGAGCTTGCAAAAAAATATAAAGATAAAATATATCATATTCATTGGAAAGATTTAGGCGAAGAATGGTTACCCATAAGAGGCACACGTTTTGGTTGCGGATTTTCTACCATAGAGGTGGGGACGGGTGTAATTGATGTGGCAGGCGTTATCGAAGTTTTAAAAGACAGAAAAGAAATTCGATATTCTACGCTTGAAGTTGCGGGTTCTCCCGAACTTTTACAGGCGAGTGCGAACTATATTAAAGATTTGTGGAACAAGTAGAAATTTAAACAAATAAAAAAGTGTCTTCTGATAATAAGAGGACACTTTTATTAATATTGTTATTATAGCCTGAGTAATTTGTTAATAAATGTTTTAACTCTTTCTTCTTTCGGATTTACGAGAAGCTCGTTTGGTGTGCCTTGCGCAATTATTTTGCCATCGTCCATGAAAACAACATCGTTTGCAACTTCTTTTGCAAAACCCATTTCATGTGTGACTATAAGCATTGTCATATGTTCTTTTGCCAAATCTAAAATAACCTTTAGCACATCTCCCGTAAGTTCGGGGTCGAGTGCCGATGTAGGTTCGTCAAAACATAATATATGCGGATCCATTGCAAGCGCGCGTGCTATTGCAACCCTTTGTGCCTGACCGCCCGACAATTCAAAGGGGTATGCCTTTTCCTTTTCGAGTAGGCCGACTTTTGCAAGAAGTTCTCTTGCCCGGGTCGTTGCTTCTTTCTTGCTTTTTTTGCCTACACCTGTCGGAGCAAGAATAATATTCTCCAAAACAGACAAGTGCGGAAACAAATTAAAATTCTGAAAAACCATCCCAAGATGCAAACGTGCAATTCTTAGGTCGTCTTCTTTTAAATAATGCGTAGTGCCGTTTTGCTCGGTTGCGATTGCTGTACCGTCTATTGTGATAGAACCTTTTTCCGCTCTTTCCAAGCAATTAATGCAACGCAACAATGTGCTTTTTCCGCTACCCGAAGGGCCGATTATGGCGGTGACATCTCCTTTGTTCATGGTTAGGCTTACGTCCTTTAATACGTGCACATCCGAAAAACTCTTGAATAAATTTTCTACTTTTAATATTTCCATAAATATCACCTTATATTCGGTAGTAACTCATGCGTGCTTCGATTCGCTTGAGTATGAATGAGACAACGGCATTGATAGCCAAATAAAACAGTGCCGCTGCAATTAGCGGAGTTATGTTTGCTTCACGCATAGATGCGGAGTAGGCTATTTGAAGCAAGTCTCCGAGGGCTATTATGCTTACAAGCGCCGTGTCTTTTACAAGGTTAATGACCTCGTTACCAAGAGAGGGAAGGACTATTTTAAAAACTTGAGGTATAACAATTTTTGTCATAGTCATACGTCTTGAAAGACCCAAAACAGAAGACGCTTCGTATTGCCCACGGTTTATGCTTTGAATACCGCCCCTGAAAATTTCGCTGTAATATGCCGTGTAGTTTAAAACAAAAGAAAGCACCGCCGATTCAAACCTTCCAATATGCAACCCGGCAAGATTTAAACCGAAATACATGAAAAGTACTTGAAGGATAAGCGGTGTGCCCCTCATTATTACCAAATAAATATTATAGATTGCCCGTATGGGTTTAAATTTTGACAGGCTGACGTGCGACCCCATAAAACCGAGTGGTATCGAAATTGCAAGTGTCAACCCAAAGAGGGCCAGCGTTATGCCCAGGCCTTCTGTTAGTTCTGCAAAAGTAGAAAGAAATTCCATATGGTTTACCTCTGAATAAAACTGTTTGTACGAATAAAAAGTAAAATCGGGCAGCTAAATTTATTCAACTACCCGTTTGAAATTAAAATTAAAGAATAGTAACGTCTTCTCCAAACCATTCTTCGCTTATTGTAGCAAGAGAACCGTTTTCTTTTAAGTCTGAAATCGCCATCATGATAGCATCGTGAAGCGCTTGATCTCCTTTTCTAAAACCTATGCCGTATTGCTCGGGTGCCAATGTTTCTTCTAATATAACATATTTGCCCGGGTCTTGAGCCAGATAGTAGTTTGCTACAACCAAGTCTACCGCCAAAGCGTCTGTTTGACCGGAAGAGACATCAAGTAAAGCCGTTACATTGTCTTTGAAGTCAATTTGATCTGCTATCGAAGAGGCTAACTCTTCGTTCGATGCAATTGCCGCTTGTGCGGAAGAACCGTCCTGAACCGCAACTTTTTTGCCTGCGAGATCTGCAAGTGTTTTAATATCCGAATCGGCAGGAACTACGACAACCTGTTTGTTTTCCATGTACGGAGAACTCATCAAAACTGCCTCTTGTCTTTCGGGTGTTATGGTGTAGCCGTTCCAAATCATGTCTATGTTGCCGGCATCAAGCTCTAACTCTTTTGCTTTCCAATCGATAGGCTGTAATGTTACCGGTATGCCGATTATTTCGGAAACCGCCTGTGCCAAAGATACGTCGAAGCCGACTAAGTTTCCGTCTTCGTCACGAAATCCCATAGGGGGGAAGCTGTCGTCTAAGCCCATAATGAATTCACCCTTTTCGATAACGTCTAAAAAGGAAGAATCGCCGTTTTCTGCTGCTTCGGTTGCCATTGATGCGTATTTTTGAGCCACCGATACTTCTATAACTTCTTCTTTAGGAGAACACCCCAAAAGCAAGGAAGTGCAAAGAATCATGATAATTGCAATCGTTAATATTTTTTTCATCTAAATTAAACCCTCTCTTTTAAATAAAATGTTTTACCGTGTAATTATAATTTAATTAGCTAAAATAGTAAAGTGATTTTTTACAATCGTATTTGGTTAATAATCAAAAAGATGCAAATAGTGTTTATCTGCATCTTTATTATTGAATTAATCCTATCACATATCTGTGAGGGAGTTAAAGTCAAACAAATTATAATCGCACATCACCCTAAGCAATGTAAACCGATTACGAACATAGCAACAGATTTCCATTGTTTTTTTATAGTCGTCTAAGGTCATACCTATGTCTGAAAAATGTGTGTATCCGCCTACAGTATTTAGTGTTTCGCACATTTTTTCGGCAGACGGCACCTCTTTTGCCGCTTCTAAGACTTTATCAAAGTTTTCTTTAAGCATAGCTACATTAAGCGCCGAGGTCACGGTTGGTGTGTTTTCCTTAACTACTTGGTCTATTATGCCTTGTGGGCAATTAGAATAATAGGAG
>CAYJNC010000128.1:0-5906 GCA_964371185.1 uncultured Christensenellaceae bacterium | reverse complement strand
TATCTTTTGCCTGCTGTCAGAAGGTTGGTTTTTCACGATGGACAAGATTATGTTACCACATTGGTAGAAGAGCTTATTAAGGGGCCGGAAGATGCGTTTAATCATGCGCATGTAATAGATGAATCGGTAGAACTTTTAGATTATGAAATAGTTCAAAATGTTTTGGGAAACAATGTGCTACAGCTTAGTTTTAACAAGACACCAATAGTTTACACGGACAGCTTTGTAGACGGCAATGCGATGGCGTTGGCATCGCTTACATACACATTAATAGACTTTATTCCGAATATTTATGGAGTGGAAATCTTGATAAACGGTTTTCCGACAGATGAAAAGGTATATACACCAAGTGATTTTGAAGATTTTATCGGCACAAACATACAAATATATCTACCACACAGCGACACGGCTCAGACGCTTACGACTGTAGACCGAGTAATTCCGCAAGAGGAATCGTACTCTCCGTATGCCTTGTTATCGGCGTTAATGGCAGGTTCGGTAGAAACGGATGGGGAAGAATATTGGCCGGCAATGCCAAGCGGTGTTTCTATGGAAGATGTTAACAAGTTATATACGGCGGACGACATTATAGTTTTGGATTTTAATTCATCGATAGAAGAATCGATGGAGGGAGTATCTAAGGAAAATGAGTTTATTATGATATTCTCAATAGTTAATACACTCACTTCTTACCAAGACATAAGGAGGGTTCAATTCCTTGTTGACGGGGAAAGAGTGCAATATTTAGGCGAGGGGACAATAGATATTATTGACCCTATCATGAAAAACCCGGGTATTATTTTGTAAAAACAGGAGGCAAAGAATGGAAAACAATTTTACAAGATCGCAAAGAACAAAGAAAATAACCGTTATTGCTGTTATGGCGGCTTTGGTGTTTGTTGTAACCTATGTTACGGGTGCGCTTATACCAATACGCATAGGGCATGGTGGGTATATCAATTTAGGGGATGTAGTCATATACATCAGTGCTTTTATTTTAGGCGGACCTTCGGCGGCGATTGCTGCGGCACTCGGAAGCGGTTTGGCCGACGTCGTGATGGGTGCGGGTGTATACATACCGGCAACTATAATTGTTAAAGGTTTGATGGGGCTTGTGGTTGGGTTGATAACAAAAAAACAAGATTTTCCCACGTATTTCATAGGTTGTTTTGTGGGTGGCGCCATAATGCTTGGCGGTTACACGTTATTTGAATATTTTTTCTTAGGCGGTTTGCCGTATATTACGGCAAGTGTAGTACCAAACCTCATTCAGTGGGTGGGGGCGACTATCATTGCGGTGGCGTTTTTCGCTATTGTGAAAAGAATTTCGATGCAGCTTAAGTTTAGAGAATTGATGATAGAAAAAAAATAAAATTCCGGTAGGCGAGGAACTTGCCCATGAAACGTATTATAAACGAAAGACCAATAGTATTTTTTGTTGCTTTCTTTGTATTAGGTATTCTGTTGGCAAATGAATTATCATTTTCTGTTATTGTCTGCAATGTTTGTGCTATCGCTTGCATTGCAGGGTTTGTTTTTGCGTGCGTTAAGAAAAAAACGTATTATTTTCGCATACTCTATGCTTTGGCGTTTTTTGTTGGAGCAAGCCTTTTTACAATTCAATACAACATAGATTACACCGGCATAAATAATAATGAAGAATACGTTGTAAACGCAAGAATTTGCGATGTGGAACGAGGAGATTATTCTCGGTATACCTTATGCGATGTTGTGTTAACAAATGTAGACATTGTTGAATTTGATAAGAAGGTATTTTTGTATTCTACGGACAGGTTAGAATACGGAGACATAATTTCTTTTACTACGACGGTAACACTACCGTCTACACCGAGAAATCCGGGTGCATTTGACGAGAAAATGTATTTGGCCGCAAACGGAGCAGGTTTTTCTTGTTTTTCCTATGACATATCGGTAACGGGCAATGTATCCGGTGCTTATGGAGGGTTGTTAGAGTTGCGTGAACACTTGGCGCAGTCAATAGACAATGTATTCACGGAAAACACTGCACAAATCGCCAAGGCTATGTTTTTGGGTGTGGGTGACTTAGATCAAAATGTTTACGACGATTTCGCAAAGACGGGTATGGCACACGTGCTTGCAATTTCGGGTTTGCACATAGGTATTATTGCAATGGCGATAAACTATCTGCTAAAAAAATTAAAGGTAAGCAGAAACCTAAGATTTAGCCTGACTATCGGGATATTGGTGTTTTATGCGCTGATTACCGGTTTGCCGTCCTCGGTTGTGCGTGCTGTTGTAATGAGCACTATCATACTCATCGGCAGATGGAAATTTTTTAAGGCAGACGTGCTGAGTAGCCTTGCTATTGCAATGATATTAACTTTAATTTGGCAGACACCCCAACTTTTCATGCCGGGTTTTATTATGTCTTATGCAACGGTGTTTGGCATATTATGCCTTTCGCCACCGTTTGTAAGATGGTTAGAAAGCAAAAAAGTTCCAAAAAACTTTGCGTATGCGACGGCAATTTCTTGTGTGGCGTCTTTGGCGATTGCACCGCTTAGTGCTTATTATTTTGGCGGAATATCTTTTCTTGGACCGATACTCAATTTTGTTGTCATACCTTTAGCGAGCATTATTGTGGTCAGTACTGCAATATTTTTAATGTTTGGCCGGATAGCTTTCCGCTTAGCGGTAATTTTGGCGATAATTCCGCAGGTGACAAGTGCTTTGCTCTTAGGTTTTAACGAATGGGTAGCAAACACCGGAGTCGGTTATTTGGAAATAAAAAACGAAAGTGTTTTGGTGGGTATAGTTGCGTTTCCGATTATGTTTTTATCAAACGGAATAAAAAAATTATATTGTCGGTAATATTAGGAGTTTTTATGATAGGTGTTTTCTTAAATGTGAATGTCGACAATTCGCAGTTAGAGATAACGGTGTTAGACGTCGGAACCGGCGATGCAATCCATATAAAAACAAAAGAAGAAGACTATCTGATAGACAACGGAGGCAATTTGCAACGTTCTGAGCTATATAATTACACCGTAGACAACAATATATACTATGACGGTGTAATAGTATCTAACGACCGTACAAACAATTTAGAAGACCTGTCAAAAGAAGGGCGAATATTGCAATTTATTGTTCCGAACAATTATATAGCCAAAGGCCATGAACAAAACATGATTTATTATGAATATTATGATAAAATAGAAATAAGCGAATATGTTTACTTGCGGCCGATTTCGACCGATGGCAAGTATTTCTCGTTTGCGGTAGAGTTTTATAACGAAGACGTCTGTTTGCTATTGCAAAACGATGCGACGGAAATTACGGGCGTAAGTGCTCCGGTAGTGAAACTTGCAAAGGGAGGTGCCGATTCTTCCGCCGATCAAGAATTGATAGACGAAGTTGACTTTAAAACGGCTATCATATCGGTTAGGGTAGACAACAACCAAGGCTTGCCTTCAAAAGAAGTTACCGATTTGTTAGCGGCAAACGACATAAACACAATAAAAACAAGCGAAAGCGGTGCCGTAATAATAGAGTTTTTTACGGACGAATCGTTTGAAATTAAGACTATGAAGTAGGCGAATGTATGAAAGCAAAAGAGATTTTAAAGGGTTTAGATAAAAAAGACATAAAACAATATGTAGTGTTATACGGGGAAAACAACTTTTTAATACAAGAGGGGCTTATTATTGTGTTGAAGGCAATAGACGTGCAGATGCCCGAATTAAATTTTTCGATTTTTAAAGAGCAACCAAACATTACAGAAGTGGTAAAAGCTATGGAAACGTTGCCGTTTATGAGCGAAAATAGGGTTGTGTTAATTAAAGATACAGACATATTGTCTACAACTATGGCATCTGAGCAGATTAAGCCATTAGAAAAGGCTATGATGCCAAAAGAAAATATTCTTATAATTACGGCGCAAGGAAAGTTAGACAAACGAAAGAGCTTTGTTAAATTCTTGCTAAAAAATGGTACTGCCATAGAATGTGACACCTTTTCCCAGAACGAAACCGTTCTTTTTGCCAAAAAAAAGGCGGAAGAAAAGAATCTGACGATTTCAAATGCAGACGCTCAATATTTTTGCGAGCTGTGCGGAAACGATTTGTATGCTATCTGTTCGGAGTTAGATAAATTGTCGAGCGTTTGTGTGGCGAACATAACAAAAAACGAAATAAAGAAATATGTGTTTGTGTCTGCACAATACAATATTTTTAAGATACACGAATTGTTATGTGCGAAAAAAGCCGTCGAGGCAAAGCAGATAATTGACAAATTATTGCAAGACGATCCTAACCCGATAGGTTTCTTAACCTTGATTTCAAATTGCTTCAGGCAAATGTTGGTGGCGCGTGCGTGCAGAGACGCAAAATTTTCCGAAAGCAAAACAATAAGCCATGTATGCGAAGAAACCGGGGTTTCCGATTGGGTGGCTAAAAGGGCGGTTTTGCAGTGCAAGTCTTTTACGGCAGAAAGTTTGCGCAGGGGATTAAAAAAATTAGCCCAATGGGACTTTGATTCTAAGCAGGGTGGGGTAGTGCTTTCGACAGACCTTTTTGCCCTGATGATGGACATTTACAGAAGATAAAAAAAGATGGATAACTAATCCATCTTTTGAAGTTTCTACTATAAGGGGGAAACAAAAAAAATTATTCAGCTACTATGCTGTTCATTTTTTTTGCCAATTGTGCTTTTGTACGGCCGGCTTTGTTCTTATGAACTATACCTTTTGCAACCGCTTTATCAACCGCACTTACAGCTTTAGTATAAAGCTCTTGCTTGTTATCGGCATTTTCGATAACCGCAGTATCAAACTTCTTTAAATCTGTCTTTAATGCAGATTTTACCATCTTATTGCGCAAAGTCTTTGTTTCAATAACTTTTACACGCTTTTTAGCTGACTTGATATTTGGCAAGCAATTCACCCCCATGTTTTTTTAAATTCAACAAAGGGTATTGTATCATAGAATTATATGAAGTGCAAGAGTTTTTTACATTCTTTACTATATGATTTATATATTATATAATAGCACATATGAATAAACATATAAAGGACAAAATGATGGATCGGAAAAACAGACCTATAGGCCTTTATGATTCGGGTTTGGGTGGCATTAGCGTGCTAAAAGAGGCAATTGCATTAATGCCAAACGAGAATTACATATACTACGGAGACAGCGCAAATGCACCGTATGGGATAAAAGACGAGGAAACGGTACGTGGGCTTTCTATGGCTTGCGGTAATTTTCTATACGGTAAAGACGTAAAAATGATAATTATTGCCTGCAACACGGCGACGAGTATTGTTGTAAAGAACATGCGAGAGGCCTACAATATTCCTATAATAAGCATGGAACCGGCCATAAAGCCTGCCGCCGAGAAATATATGGAAGGTGATATATTAGTATTGGCGACGCCGGCAACCTTAAAGCAAAAAAGGTATGAGGAATTGGTTTTGCGCCTTGAACTTAACAACAGAATAATAAACGTGCCCTGTGAGAAATTGGCCGGATTGATAGAAAAAGGCGACGTCCACAGCAATAGTATTAACGATTATTTAGCAGAAAAGTTCAGTGCATATACAGACAATAATATTTGTGCTATTGTGCTGGGGTGCACGCACTATACTTTTATATCAAAAGAAATCGAAGAAGTGGCAAAAAAAGTTTTAACCGGGAGTTGCGAAATTTTTAACGGTGTGCAGGGGACTGTCAGACACGCTAAGAATATTTTAGAGCAATTGAACATCAGAAACGAAAAAACCGAAGATGCAAAGATAGAAATTTACTCGTCGGGAAGCGAAAAAACCGTGGATTTATACAAAAGATTTTTAGATGAATAAGAAAAAAATATGAGAAAATAAAAAAAGTAGTAGATTTTTTTTTGTGGGCATAGTACTATATATAGTG
>CAYJNC010000127.1:3291-5917 GCA_964371185.1 uncultured Christensenellaceae bacterium | reverse complement strand
CAAGATCGGTTACTAATTTTGCGTTTTCTTCGATAAATTCTCTTCGTGGCTCGACATTGTCGCCCATCAACACGGAAAACGTTTCTTCTACTTCTATTTCATCTTCCATTTTAACTTGCAATAATATCCTTTTTTCCGGATCCATCGTTGTATCCCACAATTGTTCGGGGTTCATTTCTCCTAAGCCTTTATATCGCTGTATAACGGCACCTTCGCCTATTTCGTCCATGGCACCTTTTAAATCTTCGTCACGGTAAACATATTTTTCAACGTTCTTTTTATAAACCTTATACAACGGCGGTTGAGCAATGTAAACATACCCTTTTTCGACCAACGGCCTCATATAACGATAGAAGAATGTAAGCATCAATATACGAATATGGCTGCCGTCTACGTCTGCGTCTGTCATACAAATTATTTTATGATAGCGTAATTTCTCTTCGTCGAAATCTTCGGCAACACCGGCGCCGAAAGCCGTTATCATCGCCCTTATTTCGTTGTTTGCAAGCGCCCTGTCATACCTTGCTTTTTCCACATTAAGAATTTTACCCCTCAAAGGCAAAATAGCCTGAAACCTTCTGTCTCTGCCTTGTTTTGCACTTCCGCCGGCGCTGTCTCCCTCTACAATGAAAACCTCGCATTTACTTGCGTCCGTCTCACTGCAATCGGCCAATTTTCCGGGCAATGCTGCCGATTCTAATGCGGTTTTTCTGCGAGTCAACTCTCTTGCTTTTCTTGCCGCCTCCCTCGCCCTTCTTGCCGTCAAACACTTTTCAACGATGATTTTAGAGGTGGAAGGGTTTTCTTCCAAAAATGTAGACAACCCCTCAGACACGGTGCTGTCAACCAAAGCCCTCATTTCACTGTTGCCGAGTTTTGTCTTTGTTTGCCCTTCAAATTGCGGTTCTACCAATTTAACGCTGACAATTGCCGTAATGCCTTCTCTTATGTCTTCACCCGAAAGTGAAGTTTCATTTTCTTTTATTATCTTATATTTTTTTGCATAGTCGTTCATTATGCGTGTTAAAGCATTTTTAAACCCATTTAAATGGGTACCGCCTTCGTGCGTCGAAATGTTGTTTGCATAAGAATAAATTGCCTCTTGGTATCCTTCGTTGTACTGCATTGCAACTTCAACGACGGAAGAGCCTTTTTCCATACAAAAATAAACCGGTTCGGCAAACAACGGATTTTTATTTTTATTAAGATATTCCACAAAAGACTTTATACCGCCTTCATAGTGGAACACATGCTTTTTCTCTTTCTCTGTGCGTTCGTCTAAAAGCGTTATTTTTATGCCCTTATTTAAAAACGCCATCTCTCTTAAACGGCTTTTTAATGTGTCATAAACAAATTCAACACTGTCAAAAATTTCTTCGTCCGGCCAAAACCTAATGCTTGTGCCGGTACTTTCGCTGTCGCCGGTTATTTCAAGCTCGGTCGTTGGGTTTCCTCTGTTAAATTCTTGTCTGTGTACTTTTCCTTCTCTTCTTACTTCTGCAACAAGACGCTCGGACAACGCATTAACTACCGATACACCAACACCATGCAAACCGCCCGAGACCTTATAACCGTCTCCTCCAAACTTACCGCCCGCATGCAACATTGTCAGAGCAACGGTTAGGGTAGACATTCCCGCCTGCGGATGAATTCCCGTAGGAATACCTCTTCCGTCGTCTGAAATATATGCACTGCCGTCTTTTTTTAATATCACCTTAACTTCTTTGCAATAACCGGCCATAGCTTCGTCTATGGAATTATCCACAATTTCATATATTAGATGATGCAGGCCTCTTAAATCTGTCGAACCTATGTACATACCCGGCCTTTTTCTTACAGGTTCAAGGCCTTCTAATATTTGTATCTGACTTTCGTTATATTGTTCGTTTTTCATATTTCTCCTATTTTCTTTCGCCAAAGCTCATGTAGGCAATTTCCCTTTCCCTGCTCCTCTTTAATAAAGTACGTGAAGATATCGGGGATAGATATAATTTATTTATACCTTCTTCCGTCGTGATAACAACAGATTTTGGCTTTTCATCTTTAGATACCGGAATTTTATAAAAATTCTTTAAAAAGAAGCCTGTATCTTTGTTCGTAACAGCCTCCTTATGATCGAGTATCATTAGGATATCTTTTGTTTTTACAAAAAAATCTTTACCTAAATGTAATATCATAAAACTCTCCGTCTAAGTATAGTAATACACATATTATTATACTACATTTTCCATCATTCTAAAAGCCTTTTTTATATTTCGGTACAATGTTGCCGTCTTGAGTTTCATATAAATTTGCATTTTTAATTTCTGTTTCTTCTCTTTCGTTTGCGGTTGTTAAAAACACCTGTATTCCTACTAAATTTTTAAGTAAATTATGCTTTCTTTTTGAATCGAGTTCGGAAAATACGTCGTCTAATAAAAGTATGGGAGTTTCTCCCGTACTTTCTTCCAAAATTTTTACACAAGCAATTTTAATTGCCAGCATAAGTGTCCTTATTTGACCTTGAGAAGCATATTGTTTAACTTCTTTTTCGTCTATTTTCATTTCTATATCGTCTCTGTGCGGTCCGATAGAACAATATCCCTCGTTTATTTCTCGATCAATTGCATTTTGAAGTTGTTCGTAT
>CAYJNC010000127.1:0-3281 GCA_964371185.1 uncultured Christensenellaceae bacterium | reverse complement strand
AATTGTCATCTTATATTTTAAAGACGCCAACTCCTTTGTTGTTGTGTCGGCAATGTCTTTATATATTTCTACAACCTTTTTCGAAAGATTGTTTATATACGCATTTCTGTTTTTTAGTATTATCTTAATATAATATTCAAGTTGCTTGTTATATGCCTCAATTATACCTTTTTTGTCTTCTATATTTTTATTTTTAAGCAATGCGTTTTTTTGTGAGATTATTTTACTGTAATTTTTTAGTGAGTCTACATAAGAAGGACGTATTTTTGAAATTTCACCGTCTAAAAAAGACCTACGCAAAGAGGGCATTCCCTTTGCCGTCCTCATATCTTCGGGCGAAAAAACAACTACATAAAGATCTCCTAACATTTCTTTTATACTTTTTAACGGGATACCGTTCTTTTTAAAGCTTTTCTTTCCTTCAACACCAATTAATACTTCTATCTTGCCCTTGTTTTTTTTAGTGTATTCAATTTCTATGTAGGCGTTTTCACAGTTAAACTTTACCGTTTTTAAATCGTTGTTTGTCCTAAAAGATTTACCGTTTCCACATAAATAAATGGCTTCTAATAAATTTGTTTTTCCTTGTGCATTTTTCCCGTAGAGAATATTGATTTTATTTTCAATGTTCTCTACGTTTAAAAATTCATAATTTCTAAAATTAACCAATTTTATCTTGTTAATAAACATACTTTTTATTAATCTCTCGATTGAACTGGCAGAATTAGATATTCATATTGCATGGATCCTTCTTTTTTTATGGTACAAGGGCTTACACCGGTATTAAACTGCATAATTACTTCCGCTTCTTCCACTGTTTTTAATATGTCTAACATATATTTAGCATTAAAAGCTATTTTTAAATCGTTTCCTTCGGTTATTATGGGTAGTATTTCATTTATCTTACCCATTTCGGAGGTAGAGCTTATTTCTACGGTGTTTCCTTTAATGTCGAGCTTTATAACATTGTTGCTGCCTTCTCTTGCTAAGACAGACGCTCTTTCTATGCTTTCTTTCATCATTTCGGTCTCGACTTTTATGTTTGTAGCACATTCTTTCGGCAATAAATTTTTATATTTTATATATTCTCCCTCTAATAAACGAGTATATATTTTTGTGCCGTTAGCCTCAAACAAGGCCATGTTTCCGCTCATAGAGATTTTTATGTTTTCGTCTGTGTCATTTATTATTCTCGAAACTTCTCTTAATGTGCGGGCAGGTATTACACAACCCATTTCGCTGTCTGAAATAATTTGTTCTTTCCTTACAGCCATTCTGTAACCGTCTAATGCCACAATAGTAAGCGAGTCTTTTTCTATGTCAAAATAAAGACCTGTCAGTATTGGTTTGTCTTCTAATACGGCGGCAGAAAAAATTGTTTGATGTATCATCTTCTTTAATACATTTTGAGGAACTTTGATTTGTTCTTTTTCCGTTAAAGAGGGAAACATAGGAAACTCTGCGGCATCCATTTTTTGCAAGTTCATTTTTGTGTTGATACAGCTTATTTCCACTGTGTTCTCGTTTAAACTGCTAAATTGAACATCGCTTTCCGGAAATCTGTTTATCATCTCGAATAAAAGACGAGCGGGTATTGCTGCCGTTCCTTCTTCTTGCACTTGTGCTTGTATATCTGTTTTGATAGAAAGAGATATATCGGTAGCCTTTAATGTTATGGTGTCTTCCTTACATGTAAATAATATACATTCTAAAATTGTTTTTTGAGTTTTGGCTGCAGCTTTACTAACGATGCTTATTGCTTTTATTAATTCACTTTTTGCACAGATAAATTGCATGACTTATCCTCCTTATTATACATACATATATATGTAATAGTCTTAGTAGTAGGGTATGTGGATTTTGTGAATAAGCGGTAAAAATGTGATTACAATGATGTTTTTTTAATAAAACATGTGTGTATAAAATATTTATTTCACGTTAAAAATGGTGTATATTGTAATAATAGTTTGTGAATAAAAATTTTATACCGATAAAAAATCAATATTTTATTAGTATGTTATGCACATATTATCCCTTAATTCTATCTATTATATCCTCAACTTCCCGTTTAAGTTTTAAATCTTCTTTCATTTGTTTTTTTATCTTTTCTTCGGCATACATTATAGTAGTATGATCTTTTTTGCCAAAATACTCGGCAATTTTTAGGTATGACATGTCTGTTGTGTCTCTTAATATATACATGGCAATTTGCCTCGGAAAAGCTATGTCACGGCTTTTTTTCTTACTTCTTAGGTCTTCTTCTCTGACATTATAATACTCGCATACGATTTCTACAACATGTTTTGGTGTAATGGCCTTATAAAGTGGAGAAGAAAAATAGTCTTCTAATGCTTTTTGTGCAATATTAAGATTAATCTCTTTTAAGTTCATTGTATCTTTATGTAATTCGGAATACATCATAACCCTTTGAAGTACACCTTCTAAGGTTCTTATGTTGGCATTAGGTTGTTTTGCAATATAGTGGAGAACATCTTCTTTAATTGGGATCATACCTCTGGTATGCATAAATTGCGCCTTTTTAATTAAGATGGCGACTCGTGTTTCGTAGTCGGGCATTTTAATGTCTGCAATAAGACCCCATTCAAACCTCGAACGCATTCTTTCTTCTAACTGTTCCATTTCTTTTGGAGGGCGGTCGGAAGAAATTATAATTTGTTTGTTTAATTCATGGAGAGCGTTGAAGGTGTGGAAAAACTCGTCCTGAGTTTTATCTTTGCCCGCAATAAACTGTATGTCGTCTATCATGAGGACGTCTACGGTTCGATATTTATTTCTGAATTGTTCCCTCATATCTATGTTTGAATTATTGTTAGTACGAGAAATCATATGGATAAGCTCGTTTGTAAAAGTTTCGCTGGTAACATAAAATATGTTCAGGTTTGGTTTTTCTTCTAATATTTTGTTGCCGATAGCGTGCATTAAATGCGTTTTTCCAAGGCCAACTCCACCATATAAAAACAAAGGGTTATAAACATGACCGGGTGAAGCGGATACTGCTAAGGCGGCCGCATTTGCAAATTTATTAGATTCTCCCACAACAAAAGTGTTGAAGGTGTGGTTTTGGTTTAAGGTAGAATGCAGACGTTTCGGCTCTGTTTCTTCCGGTTTGAATATAGATGTAGATTCCTGTGGTGTAATAAATTCTAAATCTATAGAAGGATTTTTTGTTCCGTAAATTTCTTCGTACGCCAATTGCATCGTTTCTTTAATTTGTTCGTAATGTTGTTCCATCATATAATTTTTGTGATACGTCATTGAAA
>CAYJNC010000126.1:0-5938 GCA_964371185.1 uncultured Christensenellaceae bacterium | reverse complement strand
GCTCATTAGTTTTTTTAAGTAAATTTTCGCAAAGCCATTCGTATTTTTTAATGCTCTTTATATCTTCTTCACTTTGAGGCTCATTAGAAAATTCCGGCATAGAAGAAATTTCTGAAATAATTCTCTCTCGTTCTTCTAAGTGGTTTTCTATCTCTCGGTGGTTTTCGTGGGTGCTTTTATCGTACAACAAAGCAGAGATTGCCCGAGTCAGCTCATAAAACCGCCCTAACAACTCTGCCTTTTTTTCCCACTGTGTCAAAAGGTTTTTTTCAACCATTCTTTTCAGCCCTCGTCTTCTCGCACAGCTATTTTACTCTCAACCGTCACTTTCACTTCATCCCATGCTTCGCTCAGTGCCGTAAGCATTTCGATAATCGGATCTATGCGTGACACATCTTTAGTTAAATCTATCTGCACCATTTCGTCTACCATAAATTGATATAGATCCAGCAAATTATTTGAAATCGGTATGGACATATTAAGGCTTCTCACCAATTCTAAAATAATATCTTCCGCCTTTTCAATACACTCTGATATTTTTCCGTCCTCTCCGGTCTCTTTAAATATTTTTGCAAGTTTTAACTGCTTAATACATCCTGCATAAAGCATTAAAATAAGTTCTACCGGGCTTGCAGTCGAAATATAGTCTTGCTTATACTTGCTTTGTATGTTTGCTGTCGCATAAAACGCCATATAACTTACCCCTTTACTCTTAATCTTTCGCCTACATGCTTGCTAATTGTTGCGTTAACCAATCGCTTTGCGATTGGTACGCCGCCATCAACTCTTCCATTGCGGCAAATTGCATATATAAAGATTCTTGTTCTTCATACATTTGTGTGATAAGGTCGTTCATTTCTTCTTCACGCTCGTTAATAAGCTCGTTTGCGTTTTGAATGTTTGTCCCTCTTAATGTGTTTCTAACATCGGACATAGTGTCGAACAAACGTGTTACAAAGCCCGACTCTTCATATTCTGTTTCCTCAATAGTAGAGTTTGAGATGTTTGCCATTGTGTTTGCAACGGCTTCCGCATCTTTTTCTAATGCAGCCTTAAATTTATCTACATCAAAAGTTATTTGTCCACTGTATTCTCCCGCAACATAAGAACTTGTCGAGAATCCGAGGTCGTAAGCCGAAAGCCCCGTGCTTTCAACTTGTGCAAATAAACTCGAACGCATGTCCGAAAGCAAATTACGCAAGGTAGAATCGTTTTTAAGCAAACCTTTTTTGGCTTCCTCTTCCCATTTTTCTATGTCTTCTTCGCTCATTTCGGCTCTTTCGGCCTGAGTAAGCGGAGAATAATCGTAATCTTTTGATTCGTTCGTCATCTCGTAAATGCTTTGAACGAGTTCGTTGTATTCCAAAACAAAGGCTTCCACTTTGTCTACAACATCGTCAACATTTTGCTCTACCGAGAATTTTGCGGCCGATAGGTTCTGCGCATTGTCTGCCGCATCAAAATCTTCTTTTAGTGTAAAGCTGATGCCATCTAAGGTGAACGTGTTAGACGCTTGTGTGATTGTTTCACCGTCTATTTCTATGATCGCATCACTACCGGTTGCCTGTGCATCGGCGGCTATTCCAAAGAAAGATTCAGCACCGCCAAACACGCCCTCTGCGCCTTCAACCTTAACGCTTGCCGCACTTCCTGTTTCGCTGCTTGCAAATGTGAAAGAATCTGTTATTTCGCTGTACATTAGCGTTGCTTTTGCCTCTTCATCGCCGTTTACTGTCGAAATCATCTCGTTTAAGGTGGTGTCCGTGTCAAAAGAAAACTCTACATCGTTTACGGTAAAGCTGAACTTTCCGTTTTCGTCTAAGACCAAATCTACACCATTCTTAGCCGCAGCCGTTTCTATGGTGTCGCCATTGCGAGTTATTTTCTGATGCTGAGTTACATCACCCTCGTTAATTCCGGTTAAACCATCTTCGCCAAAGAATGAACCGGTTATATTCTCAAATGTTAATTTTTCGTCTGTGTTCGTGTTGTTGCTTCGAATCATAAACATGTCTTCTGCACTGTCATAAGTCATGGTGACTTCTGCCGCAGAAGAATTTACGGTGTCCATAACATCTTGAATGGTTGCAGACTTGTCAAACTCAAAAGTTTCACCGTTTACACTAAAACTTAATTTTCCCGAAGCATCGAAGCCAAAATTTCTACCTGTTGCAACTTCTACCTGTTCTAATGTCATGGTAGAATCAATTAAACTTTTCGGCTCTGTGTTAAGCTCTGTTATTCCAAACCCACCATGCGTTCCAAACGAATCCGGGCCGCCTACGTTTGCAAAAACAAGTTTAGAGTCCTCGCCTTTTAATTTACTCGTAAACTGAATTTTGTTGTCTGCGGTAATTTGCATTGTTGCATTTGCATCCGGATTAGAGTTAACCGCATCCATGACATCTTGCAAAGTTTCGTCCTGATCAAAAACGAAGGTTTCTCCGTTTATCGAAAACGATAGTTTGTCCGCATCGCTCGCAAAAGAAAACACCTCCGAACCGTCTTCGTAGGTTAAATTCTTTAATGTAACGTCTTCACTGTCTGCCGACAAAACCTTTGTTCCCGTTGCTTGCGCCAAAGAATTATGGTTTTGTGTACCGGAAGAACCAAGCACCCTGTTTCTGTATTTTGCACCCTCTAACGTTGCTTCTTTCGCCAATGTTGACTTGGTTATGGTGTGAGAGGATGTAATCGCATCTCCCGTACCGCTGATGCTAAAATAATTATCATAATCGGAAGAGATGTTTATGTCATACATTTTATACACGTTTTCCGAAAAAATATTGTCTTCGCTCAACGTGCTCATAAACTTATTCGTGAAATCACCGATGCTATTCATAACCTCTGTGTAAGCATCACGAGTCCACTCTGCGGTTGTTTTGCTTTGGTAGGCTCTGTCTACCTTCGCTTGTTCTACCCAAAGCGCCTGTTCTATTAGGGAATCTGTATCTAAACCGGAGTATAAGCCCGTTATCCTCGTCGTAGAGTAACCGTTAATTGAATTCATTGTCATAGCACTAAAGCCTCCTACTTATCTATAAAAAATCCTATATGGTTATTATCGTCATAATTGCATAAAACTTTAATAATAATTTATCATTTTTACAGATTAAAGTCAAATATGTACGAAATACTCAACCTGTGATAAAGTCGAGGAATTTCCATACGAATCAACTATGTGACCATCGTTTATCAACAAGCGTCCGGCCTGAGAAATTGCCACGCCGTTTACGGTGTCATAGCCACCGTCCGCAGAGGGGCTAACCATTTGCAAATGCCCATGACCGCTTGGGTTCTTCCAAGATGTAATGGCCGGCATTCCTTGATTTGCATATTGCTGTGCCTCCTCGGCACTTACTTGTTTCCAACCGTATTTTGGCCCATAAGTGTTTAACCAATCGTTTACCATGTTTGCATTTGTTTCTGTAATGCCGGCACCTCCGGTCGAAACAGGCTCACCGGCAGAAGTTAAATAATGAGGAATTTCAGCACCCATAGCACGTGTAACGTCCCACACATAGATGTTACAATAGGTGTCACCTATGCCATTTTTATTAACGGTATACCTCGGATTGCTTTCCACATTAAATTGGTTCATTACCGCCCGGTACGTATCCGGGTCTCTTTGCCCTACATTGTTTGTTAAAGGCGCATTTGCCACCTCCCACGCATTTTCGGGTATACCCGTTACCCCACCCGTCATGTTAGACAGGTAGGCGGAATCTACGTAGACATGATCGCACTGCGTAGCAAGTGATTGTGTCCCGCTTGTCTGCATTCCCGAAAAGGCACTGCCCAAATCTACCCCTTGGTTTTCAAGTAATAACATCATCATAATGAGTAACAGGCTTTCCGTACCACCCATCCCCATCATAGATAGCAAACTGTTTGTTCCGCTCGACGACGAAGAAAATAAGTCTGTATCTGTTGACGAAAACATATCAAGCCCACTTGACGAGAACATATCAAGCCCACTTGACGAAAACATATCAAGCCCACTCGACGAGAACATATCAAGCCCACTCGATGAAAATAAGTCCGAGCTACTACTTGATCCGAACATGTCAAAACCGCTCGAATCGTCGTCATCCGAAAAATCTCCGATAGAGGCGGTGTTCATTGTGAAATAAGCGCCCAACAGTTCGCCAAACGAAGTGCCCGTGTCATTCACTTGGCCGGTTGTTGTGGTCGCTGTGTTTAATAGGTTATTACTTATCGCATTTATAGACATATCTCTTCTCCCAATAGTTGATATTCAAGTCTTAGACTTGAATATCTATGCCTGTGATGTCTGCAACTTCATTGCCAAACACAATCTCTCGAGCGTTTAGCGGTGTTGCCTTTTCTTCCATAGTCTGCACCATAACCGATTCTATCGTAAAACCGCTTTCTCGCATCGTTTTAATAAAGTCGGCCTTGGAATTTTTTAAATATGCTACCACTTCCTCGTTTTCCACACGGAAGTTAATTTCAAGTTTATTGTCGGCAGATCTTAGTACCGTTTCTATTCTGCCCAAATTTTGCGTATCAAGAGCAATCAAGACTGTTATGTTTTCTTTTTCGCCCACTTTTCGTTTTGCATTTTTTTCAAAAACAAACAACTCGGCATTTTGTTTTTTCCCGTTGTTATCCATGGGTATCTGGAAATAATAGAAATTTTCCATTTGGGCGCCCATTCGCACCTGAGCGGCAACGTCTCCCGCTTTTTGAGCCGCAGGGCTGTTCTCGCCGGCTATCCGTGCGACATCGCCCCGGATTGATTCTGCTAATTGCGGTAGGTTTTTTACAGCCTGCTCAACTTGTGAAGCCTCTACGCTACCATTTGGTTTAACCTGCATAAAAAGCTTGTCTAACGTAGATAAAACCTGTGAAACCTCTTGTGCTACCGTCGAATTTTGGGTATTACCGGTCAACGTTTCTGCACTCATGCCCGAACCGGCTTGCACCTCTTGTGCCTTTGCTTGTATATATAAATCTTTTATCACCGTCGAAACAATTTCTTTTTGCGCCGGTGGTAAATTAGCAACTAATTTTGCAATTTGTGCGTCCGCTTGCTCTTGAGGCATACCTTTTAGCGAAGCCAACCCCTCCTTGAAAGCCGCACTTTCAAACAAGGCTGTAATTTGCGGGGTGTTTGGTATTCGATTGTCTGAAACAACCGACTTAACAAAGCCTTCAGCCGTGTTAAGAGCAACATTCAAAGCCACTTTTCCGCTTTGCGCAACACTATTGTTTTGCGTGGCTTGGCCACCCTCTTTAAGCAGTGTTGTAAGCTGTGCTATGTCGCTGTCTAAACTTCCGTTTTCGCTCACCCACTTTGTTATTACCGCAACATTTTCTTTTGTGGGTGCAATGTTGTTTTCCGCCATAAAAACAGCAATATTTGTGGGTAATTCCGGAAACGTAGCCGCTATCTGTGCCAAATTGGCAATGCTTGTGGGTGTAGGCCGTATGCCGTATTGAGATAAAACTTGGGCGGCATTTTGATTAAGTGACGAAGGTGCAACCCCCATTTTCATGAGGAAAACCTGCGTTTCGTTTGCGTCTAAATTAACAGTCTGCCCATTTATTGTAGATAGCTGTAAGCGCACTGTATTGCCGTTTTTTTCGGTAATACTAAGCGCGACACTATCCCCTTTTTGCACAATATTTTCGCTCGCAAAGCGAGCTTCAACCGTGGTTCCGTCTTGCATCGCAAGCGTGACTCTGTTTCCCTTCACAGAAACAACACTCGCCTCTAAAACATCGCCTGCCGCAGAGTTTGCAAAAGGCAGTTTTGGCTGTGCACCATTTTGATCTGTAATTTTATTTTGCTGAATGTTTACAACACCCGAAACTTGCTTGTGGCCTCCCAAAAATTATTTTTACGACTTGAATGTTTACACACACTTAGGCTATAATATATAAAACCACGACGATGGAGAATGTATGATAT
>CAYJNC010000125.1:0-5945 GCA_964371185.1 uncultured Christensenellaceae bacterium | reverse complement strand
CCACATTTTTAAGAAATTTCATTGGCCAATTTGCCGGCAAAAAACTTCATTTGATAATAAATGAATTTGGCAAAACAAGCGTAGACGGCGCATTGTTAAAGGAAATAGACGCCTCTATGAAAGAAATTCACAATGGCTCTATCTTTTGCGCTTGCAGGCTTAACGAGTTTGAAGAAGCGCTAAAACAAGCCATCGCAGACAAACCGGATGTCATTATTGTAGAAACCTCCGGGCTTTCCGATCCGACCAATGTGCATATGATATTAGAACGCTCGGCAGAGGGTATTTCGTACGAAGGCTGTGTGTGCTTAGCAGATGCTTCACGTTTTTTAAACCTTATTTCTGCGTTGCCGGTGTGCGCAAAGCAAATTTCGGTTGCGTCTTTGGTGTTGATAAACAAGGTGGATTTAGTGGGGGTGGAAGTGGTTGGCGAAATCATGCAAAAAATGCAAAACCTAAACCCGACTGCCGTCATTCGTGCAACGGAATACGGCAAGTTTGCAACCGAGTGGTTAGACGCTATCTCGCCCATGTCAAACATAGAAGAATCAAAGTGTGCTCCCGACATCACGTTGCAAAAAACCTGTTTGAGCATATCTAAAGAAATGTCTTTTGCGCAGTGTGATCGCATGTTAAACATGGTTTGTGAGGCGACCTATCGGATGAAGGGGTTTGTGCTTTTAAACGACGGTAAAACATATTTGGTTGACTGCGTGGGTTCTGTAATACGTTTGAGCGAATGCGAACAAGAGGTAGACGCAGGCATTGTGGGAAAAATTAATTTGCTTGCGGGTAAGGGAATGCCGCTTAGACAAGCGGTAAAAGAAGCAAGGGAATGGTATAGCGAGTATATTATAGATTGCGAATAAATAACAATTTTCTTTATTGCAAAACAAGTATTTTATTAAAATAACAGGAAAGATGTTAGACAAATAAAAAAAGCAGATACTTTTTTAAGTACCTGCTTTATTTTTTATGTTTATTAGTCTACAACAACACCTGTGCGAACAAGTGGAACACCGTTTTCTAAGCAATCGCCTACCGGGCAACGAGATTCGATAAATTCTGCAAATTGTTCTGCCTTATCCTGAGGGATATCGCCTTTCATGTGCATAACAAAACGAATTTCCGAAAAGCCGTTTCTTACAGGTGCTTTGCCTAAGAAACCGTCCGGATCTAAGTCGCCTTCTAATTCAACGCTGAAGTCTTGCAAATCTATGCCTTGGCTTTTTGCAAATGCGAAAGCACAAATTGTTTGGCAAGCACCAAGTGCGCATAAAAGGTTTTCTACCGGGTTTAATGATTCGTCTGTGCCGCCTAAGCTTTCCGGCTCGTCCATAAGCACTGTAAATTTACGTGAATTTGTTTCAACAACTAAACCTCTCGGCAATTTTTTCGCCGAAGCTTTAAAAGTTTCTACCATGTTATTATCCTCTTTTCAATATTTATTATTAGCGGCAACGGCCGCAAAACTATTCTCTACACGTCCCTACATTTATATTAGCACAATCTAACTGCTTAGGCTATTTTTATTTTCAAAATACAGATATATTTTTTTTGCAACATCTTTTGGCAGGCCTTTGACCTCTTCTAAGTCTTGTAGACTTGCTTCTTTAACCTTTTTTAGGCTACCGAAATGCTTCATAATTTGTTTTCTTCGTATTTCGACCACACCCTCTATTTCCGAAAGTTCGCTTTTGTGTATGCG
This sequence comes from uncultured Christensenellaceae bacterium, assembly GCA_964371185.1. GTDB lineage: Bacteria > Bacillota > Clostridia > Christensenellales > Christensenellaceae > CAYJNC01. Next base: position 4,237 of record CAYJNC010000125.1, on the reverse strand, counting down.
TTTTTCCCTGAGTTGACGATGAAAAGTTATGGCAAACCTGTGCGCTTCGTCTCTTATGTTTGTGACAAGGCGATATTGCGGACTGCCAACCGGCATCAATATGCTTTCTGTTGCGTTGGGTAAGAATATTTCTTCTTGTTTTTTTGCCAAGCTGATTATCGGAATGCTTTCGCAACCTACCGAAAAAAGCGCATCTATCGCCGAAGAAAGTTGGCCTTTGCCACCGTCTATTATTATTAAATCGGGCATTTCGGAAAAACCCGCATCGGAAGAGAGACCACGTAATAACCTGCGTGTAAGCGCCTCGTTTAACGAAGCAAAGTCATTGGCACCCTGAAAACCTTTGATTTTAAACCGTCTATATTGCTTTTTGTTTGGCTTGCCGTCGGTGAACACCACCATAGACGCAACGTTGTCTGTGCCCTGAGTGTTTGAAATATCGTAGCATTCTATGCGTTTAAGAGGTATGTTAAGGCCGATAGTTTTGGCCAAATTTTCGGTTGCAAGTTCTCGTAATTTTTGAGTGCCTTCTTTTATCTTAATGGCGTCTTTTGCATTCTTTTGGGCAAGATTAAGCAATTTTTTGTTGTCGCCCCTTTGCGCCTGCAAAATTTCTACCTTGCTACCTTTTTTCTCGGACAACCATTCTGTAAGCAAAGAACAATCGGCCGGTTTTGGCAACACAAAAATTTGTTTGGGTATGCCGGTTTTATCTATATAGTATTGTTGCAAAAATCCTTCCATAATATCTTCTTTTTCTTGATTATCGTATTGCAACTCATATTTTTTTGCATAATTAAGTTTGCCGTCTCGAAACAAAAAAGATTGCACAATGGCGAAGTCTTTTCCCGTTTCGACAGCAAAAACGTCTTTGTCGTTGAGGTTCGGGAACCCTGCCTTTTGCTTTTCTCGTATGCGTTCTATGAGGTTGATTTTATCTCGTAGGGAGGCGGCTTGTTCAAATTCTAAGTTTTGCGCAGCCTCGTTCATTTGCCGTACTAATTCATTCTTAAATGAAATTTTATCGCCGGATATTACAGAAATAACGTCTTGTACGAGTGCCATATATTCTTCCTTAGACACCTTACCCGTACAAGGCCCTATGCACCGTCCCATTTCGTAGTTGAGGCAGGGACGTTCATTTCTTCTTATGGCGCTTGCAATGTCTTTTTTGCAGCTACGCAAAGGGTATAGCCTGTATATGTTGTCTAAGACGTCTCTTATTACGTGGGCGGCAATAAACGGTCCGAAATATTTTGCATTATCGTTTGAAACGTTGCGTACTACTTCTACTAACGGAAAATCTTGAGATAAATCTATCCTTATATACGGAAACTGCTTGTTATCTTTCAATAAAATGTTATAGTGCGGCCGATATTTTTTTATTAAATTACATTCAAGCACCAGCGCTTCTAATTCCGTGTCGGTGATTATATATTCGAAATCGGCAATTTTTGATATCATCGCCGCAACTTTCGGCAGCTGATTTTCGTTAGAAAAATATTGCCGTACTCGGTTTTTTAGTACACGAGCCTTGCCCACGTAAATAACCGTATCTAAGGTGTCTCTCATGATATAAACGCCGGGGGTGTTTGGCAAATTTTTTATTTTATTTTGCAATGATTTGTTTTCTTGTGGCAAAATAACACCTCAAAGTTATATTAATATCCGAGCTCTACAGCCTTAGCAAGCACTTCGCCCGCAAGCGGTGTTGCATAGGCAGAACCAAATCCGGCGCCTTCAAGTATTACGGCAATTGCGAGCGGATGGTTTTCGTCTTGTGAATAACCAACAAACCACGAATGGTTTTTTATTTCGCCGTCTTGGCTGAATTCGGCAGTTCCGGTTTTTCCGTTGACGGGTATTCCGCCAATGTCGGCACTTGTGGCCGTTCCTTGTTCTACCGTGCCTCTCATCAATTCGGCAATGGATTGAGCCGTACTTTCGCTCATGATGCTCTTAAATTCATCCGGTTTATAGGTGTATGCACTGCTGTTTCCGTATGTGACGTCCAGCAATGTTTTTGGTTCCATAATTACACCGTCGTTTGCAACTCCTGCCGAAATAAGCATGTTGTGCATGGGTGTTATAAGGTCTTTATATTGGCCTATGCCCGCCCAAGCGAGGTCGCCGTCGTTGTTGCCCGTTTCAAAACTGCTTTCCATCATGTTGAAATCGGTAAAACTAAAATCGTAGTTAAATGCCGTCTCGTCTGCCGTTTCAAGCATATTGTTTGCCCCTAACAAGACCGAAAGTTCGGCATAGTAAATATTACAAGACTCTTCAAAAGCCTCTTGTAAACCTACCTCTCCGTGGCCACCGTCTCGTGGGCAGGTAACTTCTTGCCCGTCTATTATTTCGTGTCCGTCACAATTTATTGTGTGATTTGTTAAACCGTTTTCAATTGCAGCGGCCGTTGTCACAATTTTCATTGTAGACCCGGGCGGATACCGCCCTTGCAACACCCTGTTTAAGTATTGAGATCCTTCTTCCTCGGTTTCTAAGTCCGCTATTTCCATCGGGTTGAAAGTTGGCACGCTTACGCTTGATAAAACTTCACCCGTTTTGTAGTTCATTAAAACAACGGCACCGTCAAACCCCATGTTGTCATAAATATATTCGCTTAGTTGTGCATCTATGGTTAGGTAGATGTCTGCGCCCTTGCTACTACCCTCTATTGCCGATTCAAACCGGTTTATTATGCTTTGGTCGTATCCGTATAAATACTTTGCAAAATATGTTTCCGCACCCATAGACTTGCCGTAAACATCGCCTACAATGTGTGAAACCGCACGCCTCATGTCTTCGTTTTCGGCGTACATACGTTCGTTTCCGACAGACCAAGCAAGCTGTAAACCGTTTCTGTCATAGATTGTGCCGGCGTCGGCTACATTGTTTGTCGCGGATATTCGGGGATTATAGGGTGATGAAAACCATTCTTCTCCGTAGGTTGTGGTGGTATACAGCAAAAAACTGCCGAGAAGGGCAAACAACGCCACAAAAGTACCGAGCATGATTTTCATGCTTTTATTTATCTTGGGGTTTTTCATTCTATGCCTCCTCCCATTTCTGTAAGTTCAGCCTCGTCGGTCTCACCGTTTTTGACAGCCACACCTTGTATTATTCCGAGAATCATAAGGGAAGACATCATAGAACTTCCGCCGTAGCTAACAAAGGGCATTGTTATGCCTGTAAGAGGAATCAGCTTTATTACACCGCCTATTATTATAAAACTTTGTAAAGAAAGCATACAAGTAGCCGCAAAAACAAGCAATTTATTGAATGTTGTTCTTGCATCCATTGCGATTAATATACCGCGGATGATGAACACCAAATACATGACTATAAGGGCGATAGAAACAATTATTCCGAATTCTTCCGAGATTGCCGCAAAGATATAATCCGATTCGGCAACGGGGATAGATTGCGGCATACCATTTCCAAGGCCTGTGCCAAGCAAGCCGCCGCTCGCTATTGCGAGCAAACCTTGCACAATTTGGTAGCCGTTTTCGTGGTAATTTGCCCAGGGGTCTTGCCATACCGAAACACGAACACGAACGTGCGAGAACAGTTGGTAGGATAGCAGTGCGCCGCCGACAAAACCACCGGCACAAAGCATTGTTATGCCCAGGCTTGCGGTCGCCACATAAAAAACTATTAAGAAAGTTCCGGCAAAAAGGATTGCAGCTCCTAAGTCTGTTGACAACACCAAGAATCCAACGCACAGCATGGTGAATATGAAGTAGGGCCACATGTCTCTTTTGCGTTGTTTAACAGAGAAAAAGTATGCGGTCACTATTAAGAACAACACTTTTACAAATTCACTCGGCTGGAAGGAAAAACCGCCTATTGAAATCCAGTTTCTTGCGCCGTAGGTTGTTTGGGCAAGCAAAAATGTTAGTGCAAGCATTCCTATGCCGATAAACATGAATACCCAGTTTGCCTTGCCGAAATCTTTTACTTTGCTGATGACAAGCAAGGCGACTATCATGCAGGCGTTGCCCATTAATATCCAAATAAACTGTTTTTCGCCGATTTCCGGATCTAACCGATATAGCATTACCATCCCGACCACACATAAAAAATCTGCAATCAACATAACAAACCTGTCTATATGCTTAAAAATGGCAGACAGAACATTGTATTTTACAACAATAAAAGCCGCAAGTATCAGGCCGGGCAAAAATATGCCCTCGTCAAAAGAACCGTGTCTAAAAGATAAAAGCAAGAAAGCCGC
>CAYJNC010000124.1:0-5961 GCA_964371185.1 uncultured Christensenellaceae bacterium | reverse complement strand
ACACTCATCTTCATTGCTTTTAATGCCGGCGAAACTCCCGAAACCAACCCAACCCCTACCGATATCCCGATAGATAAAAGAGCAAGCCAAGGCGGTATAGATATATATGTTCCCTGCGAAAAATACATTCCGAAAAAACTTCCTTCGCTTTCTCCCGTGTTTATCGCAAGCATAACAATATAGCCGATTAAAACACCTATCACCCCACCGAAAAACCCGAGTATGCCCGACTCCGTCAAAAACAATAACCTAAGTTGCCTTCCCTTCATTCCCATAACTTTCATTATGCCTATGTCTCTTCTTCTCTCTAATATGCCGGCATACATTGTGTTTGCTATCCCTATTGCCGACACAAGCAGAGATATAAACCCAATAGCAAGCAACTGTGTCTGTTGCCTCGCCTGTTCTTCACGCAGTTGACCCACCCATTCAATCGGGCTGTACACTTCATACCCAAACTTTGAAATTTCTTCGGTCACCCCCTCAACATATTCGGTGTCCTCCACCCGAATTATCGCCGTGGTATAATTGTTTAACTGTAAATTCAAATCCCCCGCAAGTTGTGGGTTTTCTCTCAACATCTTTTTAGCCGTATCCATTCCGATGTACGACCGATACGCCTGTTCGCTTGTGCCATCTTCCTGTATGCCCGTTATTTGCACTCGGTATATTGCAGACTTTGGCATGTTATCGTCTCCGTAACCAATTGCCATGCTCGGTTGAACGCTTAATAAATCTACATCAGGAGAATAATTTTGATACGCCTCATAATCCATATAATTCATTTGTTCGCCCTCTTCCCTAAACTGCCGAACACCGTCCGCCGAAAGCACAATCTCGGGCAGGGCACTTTCGTCTTCAAACATAACTCCTTCTGCCAAATCCAACTCCAACACAGATTTATCTATCCCCGTTAGCATTAAATATGCGGTGTACTTGCCCGTGTTTAGCACAACCGGAATGTCTACCGTGCCCGAAACCGCCGCAACGTGCTCTATTTCGCCTATCTGCGCCAACACTTCTTCGGTTATGCCGACACCACCCGTTCCGCCCATCGAATAGTTATTTATTGTTATCTGCGTCAAACTTTCGTTTCCAAGCAATGTTTCTTCTAATTGCCTGTCGTTTGAAATGCCGATTGCAAGCATCAAAACTATACAGGCAGTTCCGATAACAACACCCGTAACCGTCAAAAATGTACGTGTTTTTCTTCTCATCAACCCCAAAAACGCAAGGCGCAAAACATCTTTTGTTTTCATCTATCCGCTTCTTTCCTTTTTTTCAACACACCCACAACCACTATTGCAACTATCACACCACCAAGCACAAGTATGGCTATCCACCATTGGCTTTGCGTGTCTTCTTCCTCTTCTTCTTCGATGGGTATATCAGAAATTATCGGAGGGTTTATAATGCTCGTCACCTCAATTGGTTGTTCGTATTCTTCGCCATATTCGTCTTCATAAACAAGCGTTATGTTGCCGACTATCTGCCCGTACCTTTCTTCACCTTCAATCACACCCACAAAGGCATACAAGTCTCCCCTCGAAGATGTGCCCGGGTCTAAGTTGCCCAAAAACGCCTGTCCCTCGGGTATCAACCCCGGAACATCCACCGAATAGCGCACATTATATAATATGCCCTTTCCCATGTTTAACACTTGCAAGGAAATCGGGATAGTGTCTCCTGCGTTTAAATTTTCGGGCAGTCCGCTAAAATCTACCTCCACCCTCGCCGGTTGCATGACGTCTATCAACAGTTCTTCGGTTACCGAAAAAGCCTCCGCCTTGTAGTTTTCGTATGTTATCTCTACCAAAATTTTTTGTGTGGTGGGTTTTGCATCTTGTCTTACCCTCATTTCCAAATCCACCGCAAAAACATCGTCTGCATCTACACTCGAAAAGAAGAAAGAACCGTTGCCATCTGTCGGCATAATGTCGGTAGTTTCGCCTTTCACCACCACCTTAACGTTTCGCATAGACTGGCTTTTATTTGTATTCTTAAAAGTAATATCTAACATATATTGTTCGCCCGCCCTGACCGGATTGGGTGAAACGGTGTATTCTTGCACCAACACTTTTGCCTGTGGCAAGGGTGCTTCGGTGGGCGTGGGTGTGGGTGTTGCCGTAGGTGTGGGTGTCGCATTCGGGTCTATGCCGTCGGTCACCGTAACATAAACGGTGAAACTTTGCATAAATTGTTGACCTCCCACCGTCTGCCCCGAAACATTGAATATTACAGGGTATCTGCCCATTTCTCGGTCACTTGTCATCGGCAGTGAAACGTTCACCAAATATGCGTAATTGTGCCCTGCACCCCCGTTTATCAAATGGTTTTGAAGTGTAACCGTTTGATCGTAATTAGAAAACACAAACGGAGAGGAAGACGGCTCTCCCAAATTCACCGCCACCGTAACGCTGTCTCCCACAATTGCCGTACCCGTTGTTAATGGCAACACAACTTCTGCAACGCCGTTTGAAACGACGGGTAAATATCCACTGCTGTATGATTGCACCATAGAGCCATATATATTGACGTTGTCTATCGCCATCACATCGCCGGTTGCAGGAATTGCACTCGGTTGGGCGCTCGGCATTTCGCTCGAGGCGGCCGTCGCAACAACCGCCTCAACATTTTCGCTTTCAACATTTCCGGTGGCAAACGCACTACCCCCAAACAGCAATGCCACCATCAAAACTCCGCATATTATTTTTCTCATTGTCTACCTCTTTTCATCTATCTCGCCGTCTTTCATGTGTATAATTCGATCTGCATATTTCGCCTTTGTGCTGTCGTGCGTGACCATAATTAATGTCATACCCTCTTTTTTAACCAACTCCATCAACGCAAGCACCATCTCTTCCGCCGGCTCGCTGTCTAAATTCCCGGTCGGCTCGTCCGCAAAAAGTATTTTCGGTCGGGTGATAAGCGCACGTGCAATTGCCACCCTCTGCCTTTGCCCTCCCGACAACTCGTTCGGGTTGTGATCTATGTGCCCACTTAACCCCACCTTTTCAAGCATTTCTTTTGCTTGTCTGTCCCTGCTTTTTTTGTCTACACCCTTTAGCATAAGCGGAAACCCCACGTTTTCTAAGGTTGTAAGCATGTCCGACAAGTTAAAATCTTGAAACACAAAACCCACATTCTCCAGCCGAAACTCCGCCAACTCGTCTTCGTTCATTTCGTGTATACTGCTGTTGCCCACCTCAATTTTACCTGCCGTCGGCCGTTCAAAACCTGCCATGCAGTGCAACAATGTAGATTTCCCACTGCCCGACGTTCCAACAATCGCAACAAACTCACCCTCGTTTATGCTCAGGCTGACACCCCTAAGCGCCAAAAACCGTATTTTTTTAGTCTTGTACACCTTGACGAGTTCTTCTACCCTCAAAATTTCAGCCATCTCGCACCACCGTTATTTCGCCCGCGTCCATCTCACACACCGTGTCGCACAACTCTTCTATGTCCTGTGCATTATGGCTGGCCAAAAGTATGGTCTTTCCTTGTTCCCTCAACCCTTTAATTAACTCTCTCATGTCGGCAACACCGTTTTTATCCAAGCCGTTAAACGGCTCGTCGAGTATCATCAGCGACGGTTCTTCCATTATCGCCTGTGCTATCCCCAACCGTTGGCGCATACCCAGCGAATATTTACCCACCGGTTTTTTCAAAGAGGGGTCAAGCCCCACTCTTCTTATCGCCTCTTTTATTTCCCTGTCCCCGATTTTTCTGTTCAAAGATGCAAGTATCTGCAAATTTTTAAACCCTGTCTGCAAGGGTAAAAAACCGGGTGTCTCTATTATCAAGCCTAAATCGGTCGGGAAATCTATGTCTTTTCCCACCTTTTCATAATCTACCAAAATTTCGCCCTCGTCCGCCAACAAAAAACCGCAAATACATTTGAACAACACCGTCTTTCCCGAACCGTTGTTGCCCACTATTCCGTGTATCTTGCCCACTTCAAAATCTCTGCTGACATTCTTCAGAACTTTTTCTTCGCCAAATGCCTTGCTCACACCCAGCACCCGTACCGCCATGTCTTTCATATTCTTCCCCTAATTACCTATAAAATTAAAGTTATATTTTTTCATACTCCTTAAAGACACAAAATATAACCCACATATTCCACCTATAAATATTGCATACGTCTGCCACATTCGGGGTAATAAATCGTACCCGAAATTGTGCATATAATATGTTGCATGATTAAGCGGCGACAACCACCCCACCGCAACATTCGCTTGGTACATCAACTCTTCGGGCAAAGAGAACATCTGCCCCAATATTTGCGGATTCAACATCAACCCCACCAAACTGAATATGAACACGCTAAGCACACCGAAAAACCGCCCTTTTCGCAGGTTTACCGTCAGCATTATCATCATCATCAAAAGCGTGTACAACGTCATCAACATAAATATGGTTATCATACATTCATACGGCGTGCTCATCTCCATTGTTTTCACCGAAGAAGGCAGGGCGACGTCTGCGCCCGCCCCCGAATAGCCGAGTATCGCCGCCGTTTCGCTCCATAGGTTGCCCACAAAAGATTGACGTACGCACAAAAGTGCTGTCGATATTAATATGAAGGCCATGTATATGAAGGTTGCACATATTATGTATATCACCTGCCCCAAAAGCCAAGTGTTTCTTTTCATTCGTACCAAATAAAAGGGTGTTCCTGCCGATATGAACGGCAAATCCGCAAACAACAGCAACAGCAACAACGATGCAAGCAATATTGAATTTGCATCTCCGAATGTCCACACGAAAGATTCCGCTATTTGCATTGTTGTGTCGTATTCTATTGCAAACCGCACCGCCTTGTCGGACAATAAAAAGCAGAGTATGAACGCCATTGCAAACGTCAAAACCACTCGCACGTTTTTCTTCCACTGCAAAAAATTGTATCCTGCCACCGAAATTGCCTGTCTAAACATCTCTTATCCTCCGCTAAGGGTGTGTTGGTAAAGTTCAATTTATGAAATTTTGCTGATTTGGCTTACAAGTCAGGGCGGTGAAATTACGAAATTATAGCTTTTTCAGCATACCCTTAACAGTAACTCCATAGATAATCGAAACAATTGCGCAGAGTTCCCCTAAAAACAATGCGATTCCAAGCGTTCCTCCCGGCCAATTGTGTTCCGCCCTCACCCACTCTTTTGGGTTTAGTATGTATACATCAACAAAATATCGCTCCGCCAATATCACGAGCACATAATATAATATGAAGGGGGCGGCATAGGCTATGTAGGTGTTTTGAGTCAGCGACGAAAAGAGCGCTCCTACCTCTGCCCAAAAATATCCCACCAAAAATATTATCAGCATCATTGTCATAAGTTCTGCGAACACGAGTTGCGCTTGCAGGGTTGTTTCTTGCACAAAACCTGTGTCTGCCACCTGCCCTAAAGATTCTATTGTCTGCTCTTGCGGTTTTAGCAGTATCATGAATATTGCCGAAATAATCAGCAGGGCGACACTTAAAACCGCCCCTCCCGAAACTCCCGTCGCCATCACATGACCGCTTGTGTATGCGTTTTTACCCGTTCGTGTCAACATTAATCGAATGTATTTGCTTTTATATTCGCCCACAAAGGCCGTTGTGTAGGGCAATGTCGCTATTATTGGTAGCACCATCATCACCATTTCCGAGCGCAGTGAACTGAGTAACGTTTGTTCGGTGTAACCGGGCATCAACCCTCCCTGCATATATCCGTTAAACATGGGTAGCAAATATTCGAATGCGCCGAAAAAAACAGCCACTCCCATTCCTATTATCCCCACCAAAAAAGGCGGCGACAAAAACGCACGTTTGAAATTATTCGCCCATGTTCTTCCCATATTTTTTCCTTTTTAGTTAAATTATAACCTTTGTCCGGTTACAGCATCTATTATTACATGTATGCGGAAGCTAAACCACTTTCTTAAACTCTCCATTCATCATTAAATAAATTATCTCAT
>CAYJNC010000123.1:0-5989 GCA_964371185.1 uncultured Christensenellaceae bacterium | reverse complement strand
CGGCTAAACTTTCGGGAGATAAATACACACTTTCATCCGATGTTGTTTTACCCACATTTACAGTGAATGTGAAAAAAGCACAGGAAGTACCTGCAAACGCACCGGCACCACAAAACGCGCCCATGCCTGCAAATGTACCCGAGCCACAAAACGCACCCGAGCCAAAGTCGGGAGACATTACGGGCGACGGATTTAGCTTTATCGCCGCTACGGGGGAGTTGACTATAAGTAGCAACGATGGCTCAGATTTTTGGGATAATACCATTACAGATAAAACACTCGTTAAGACAATAGTGATAGAAAGCGGAGTGACGGAAATAGGCAATTTTGCTTTTGATGAGTGCACTTCTTTAACTTCGGTTAATATTCCGGATACCCTGACCGCAATAGGCGTCTTTGCTTTTCGTGATTGCGATAAGCTTGAAACGGTGAATATAGGGGAAAACTCCAAACTGCAAACCATAGACAATTTTGCTTTTAATAGGTGCACTTCTTTAACGTCGATTAAAATTCCCGATACCCTGACCGTAATAGGCAACTCTGCTTTTGATACTTGTACTAAGCTTGAAACGGTGAATATAGGGGAAAACTCCAAATTGCAAACCATAGGCGATGCTGCCTTTCGTTATGGGATATTCACATCGCTTCAGTTGCCCGCTACAGTTACCTCGATAGGCGATGCTGCTTTACTATCTTGTGATAACTTGGTGTCTTTATATTTTGATGGTAATAAACCTACCTATGGCAACATTTCTTACAGTGGTAATATCTACTATAACCCTACCGCAACGGGTTGGGAGGGGGTAGCAAAGGCAAAATCTTTAGAACTAAATGTGGGTACGCCCATGGAACACACGGGAAATTTGCCAACCGTTAATGTTTCTTTAAACGGTAGTGATACCACCGATTTCACATTAGACGGAGAAACGGCAGTCGGAACACACACACTAACAATAAGCGGTAACGCCCCCGAAACATATATTATAAAAAAAGAATACACAATAATACCGGCAGGGGCAGAGCATGAGTATCCGATAACTATAACCACACCCGTAAACGGCAGTGTATCGACCAACCCGAGCGATATGGGTGATACAAGTAAAAAGGTGACAATAACCGCAACCCCGAATGCCGGATATGAAATAAACACGGTAAGTGTAATCGATTCGGACGGCGGAAGCGTGGTGCTCAGCGGAACGGGTAACACACGCACATTCATTATGCCGGCAAAAGCCGTAGAGGTAACTGTTACCTTTAAATTAATAGATTATGATATAACGATAACCACACCCGTAAACGGCAGTGTGGCGACAGATCCGAGTGGTACGGGTGTAGAGGGTGAAGAGGTTACAATAACCGCCACACCAAATACAGGATATGCAATAAGAACGGTAAGTGTTGTCGACTCAGACAATGGCAATGTGACTGTTAGTGGTACGGGCAACACACGCACATTTGATATGCCGGCAAAAGATGTAACTGTGAAAGTCACGTTTGGTATACAATCCGATATAAACATAACTACCCCCGTAAACGGCAGTGTGAGCACCAATCCGAGTGGTACGGGTATAGAGGGTGAAGAGGTTACAATAACCGCCACTCCCAATGCCGGATATGAGGTAGATACGGTAAGCGTTACCGACTCGGATGACGACAGTGTAGTGCTAAGTGGCTCGGGCAACACACGCACATTTGATATGCCGGCAAAAGCAGTAACTGTTACAGTAGCATTTGTTAAACGATCCGATATAATTATAACTACCCCCGTAAACGGCAGTGTGAGCACCAATCCAAGCGGTACGGGCATAGAGGGTGAAGAGGTTACAATAACCGCAACCCCAAATGCCGACTATGAAATAAGCACGGTAAGTGTTGTCGACTCAGACAATGGCAATGTGACTGTTAGTGGTACGGGTAACACACGTACATTCATTATGCCGGCAAAAAATGTAACCGTGACAGTAACGTTTGGTAAGCAATCGGGTATTAGCATAACCCCACCCGTAAACGGCAGTGTGGTTACCACTCCGAGCGGCACGGGTATAGAGGGTGAAAAGGTTACAATAACCGCCACTCCAAACCCCGGTTATGAAATAAACACGGTAAGCATTGTCGACGAGGAGGGCACCGGTATAGGGTTCAATAGCACGGGCAACACACGCACCTTTGATATGCCGGCAAAAGATGTAACCGTGACAGTAACGTTTAAATTAATAGAGTATGATATAAAAATAACCACACCCGTAAATGGAAGTGTAGTAACCTCGCCGAGCGGTTTGAGCAATGAGGGCGAAAAGGTGACAATTACCGCCACTCCGAATGCCGGATATGAAACAAGCACGATAAGTGTAAAAGATTCGGACGATGGTAGTGTAGTGCTAAGCGGCACGGGCAACACTCGCACCTTTGATATGCCCGCAAAAGATGTAACCGTGGAGGTTACTTTTAAGATAATAGATTATGATATAGAAATAGTCACTCCCGTAAACGGCGGTGTAGTTACCGAACCGAGCGGTTCGGGCACAATTGGAGAAGAGGTAACAATAACCGCCACTCCGAATGCCGGATATGAAACAAGCACGGTAACTGTAACCGACGAAGACGGCGGAAGTGTAGCGCTCGGCGGAACGGGCAACACACGCACATTTAATATGCCGGCAAAAGCCGTAACGGTGAAAGTAACGTTTGTTAAAAAATCGGGTATAAGCATAGCCCCACACGTAAACGGCAGTGTAGTCACTTCGCCGAGCGGCACCGGCATAGAGGGTGAAGTAGTTACAATAACCGCCACCCCAAACACCGGCTATGAAACAGGCACGGTAAGCGTAACCGACGCAGACGGCAGCAGTGTAGCGCTAAGCGGAACGGGCAACACACGAACATTTAATATGCCCGCAAAAGATGTTATCGTGAAAGTAGTATTTATCGCAAAAGAATATGATATAACACTTGCAGCTTATGCAAACGGAAAGGTAGAGATAAATCCGTTGGCACGGACACCGATGGGGACTCGTGTGACAATAACCGCCACTCCAAACGTCGGCTATGAAATAAGCACGGTAAGCGTTGTCGATTCGGACGGTGGAAATGTGGTGCTTAATGGAACGGGTAACACACGCACATTCATTATGCCGGCCAAAAATGTTGATGTAAGCGTAAGTTTCACAAAAATAATATACAACAACACACCGATGATGTTGTATGATAGTGGCATACAAAACATAAGGCCGAATGATTTTGCGGGTACCGACAAGATTGCTATGGGGGAAATTGAAATATCGGGAACAACTTACCCGGTGAATTGGGTTCGGTTAAACGACAGCGGTTTGATGTTGAGCGAATATCTTTTGCAGGAGATAAAAAATTTCAGTTCTAATTCTGCCGTATATAATGGGAGTATACTACACAACGTGATGAATACTTACTACAACGGCGGAGTGGGGGAAAGAAGCTTAAATTTAAGCGATGCGGAGAAGTCGGTAGTAAAAGAGACAACGCTTAGTGGGAGCAGCATGGTGAGCGGTTCGGGAGATTTGAGCGGACAGAGATTTTTTCCGTTATCTAATGATGAAGCCAGAACCTACATAGGCATGGATTCTACACACGTTGGTTTGGTCGGTGCACAGCCGATTAACGGTTCGATTGACAATATTCGTTGGTGGTTAAGAACAGGGATAGAGGATGAGGATACAAGCTATAACGTAGTTTATTGTTTTGGCACCGATGAATTTGGAGTGATTAATGAAAGTTTTCTTACTAATGTGTATCCGGAAGATCCCGTTGCACCAAGAAAATTTTCCCGTCCGGCGTTTAATTTGGATTTAGATTCGGTGCTTTTCACGTCGGCGGCAACAGGGGGCAAGTCGGGTGCTGTAAGCACCGATATACAGGCTGTTTCGGGTGCTGTGCCCACCGTTTGGAAGATGACCGTGCTTGACAACACAAGAAATTTTGAAGTGATCGGCGAGCCGACATATCATAGTGGAACAAGGGAAGTTGCAATAAACTATACCGGCGCTACTCCGGGCGCGGACGAGTATATCTCCGTGATATTAGACGACGGTTATAACATAACGCATTATTCAAAAGTAGCAAATGTCACGCAAAGCAGTGGTTCGCTTACTTTCCGTTTGCCAATGGGATTGTCGGGTGTGGTGGATGTGAAAATTTTCAACGAAAAGATTAATGGAGACAATGAAACAGATATTTCGAGTGCGTTTGTAACAAAAAGTATAGTTTATAGCGGAGACGCACCGGTTAAACTTACGGGAACGGCAACCATTTCGGGAGATGCAAAGTTTTTAGAAGAGCTTAAGGCAACGTTAGAAGGCGGTAACAACACAGGTGTGCTTTCCTATCAATGGAAGAGAGGAAACACCAACGTCGGCTCAAACAGCGACACATATACATTGACCAAAGACGATATCGGCAGTGAAATTTCGGTTGAAATTACTTCGAGTGTTCAAACAGATTCTGTTATAAGCAATAATACTGCAGTGGTGCAAAAGGCAGACGGACCGCCTGCGCCCGGACAATTAATCGGCGTTGCGCCCACCTCGGTGGCCGGAAGTGATGGTAGAATAACAGGCACGAGCAATTCTATGGAGTATGACGACAACGCAAGTTTCACAAGTCCGCAAGATGCGTCGGGTAATGAAATAACCGGGCTTTCATCGGGTACGCATTATGTGCGAATAAAAGAAACTGAAATGAGTAAGGCGGGGGAATATGCAGAGGTTATTGTTGCGGATTATGTGGCACCCACTTATTTGGCGAATATTACACCGTCTATCAAAACTTTTACGAGTGCAACAGAGGGATATGGTGCACAAACGGCACAAACGTTTACGATTGAGAACACAGGAACGGGAGTGCTTGAAAACATAAGCGTTTCGCTTACGGGTGCAAATAAAACCACGTTTAATTTGAATATTGGTGCAACCCAAAAAAGCCTTAAAGCAGGGGAAGAAACTACGTTTAGTGTAGCACCCGAAAAAGGATGGGCAGAGGGTAGTTATACCGCTACTGTTGCAGTTACGGCAACAAATCTAAGTGAAAAAACCGTGAATATAAGTTTTAGTGTAAACGATGCCGGCATGACAGATGCGCAAAAGTTGGCTGCCGATAAGATTCTTATGGAAACGGCATTGGCTAATTTAACGGTTACGAATGCAACCACAGAACAGGATATATTGACGGCTGTTAATAATGCGGCTATAAACGGCACGACGGCGTCATGGGCGGCAAGCCCGAATGAGTTTACAAAAGTATTGGCGACATCAGCGGTGGCGGGTAGTATTACGGGCAGGTTAAACCTATCTAACGGAATGGCAACGGGCAATATAACGGTTAATAAGACAATAGCTAAGTTGCCCCCGGTTGCAACCTACACGGTTACATACAACCTAAACGGCGGAAGCGGAGTTGCACCCACCCAAACACCGCTTGCAAAAAACGAAACGTTTAGGGTTGCTAATTATAACGGTACAAAAAACGGTTATACATTTAATGGCTGGAATGACGGAACAAAAAATTATGCGGCGGGTGAAATTTACACGATGGGTGACAAAAATGTTACACTAACCGCACAATGGGCAGAAGTACAACCGAACGAATATACAATTCGGGTAAACGGTGGCAGTGCGACTTTGATAAAGGCGACAACCGGGCAGAATGTCGGCATTACGGCAACCGTTCCGAGTGGACAACGGTTTACACATTGGACGGTAGATAGTGGCGATGTAATACTTGCGAACGCAAACAGTGCAACAACCACGTTTACTATGGGAAATAAAAATGTTGAAGTGACTGCGAATTTTGCTTTTCTCGATCCGATTGAAGATGCCAAGCAGGCAATAGAAGATATTCCCGACATAGGCATAATAGACAAGACCAACCAAACGGCGGTGCAAGATGCCAAGCAAAAAATAGATTCTGCTTTGGCGAAAGTTGATACACTAACGAAAGAACAAAAGGCGCAGTTGCCGGC
>CAYJNC010000122.1:4811-6007 GCA_964371185.1 uncultured Christensenellaceae bacterium | reverse complement strand
TTCAGAAGAAGACAGTGGAAAAAGACGGGTACAGTGCAGTACAAGTAGGCTTTGGAGAAGCTAAGAAAAATCGTGTCAACAAACCGATGGCAGGACAATTCAAAAAAGCTAATGTTGAGCCCACGAAATATCTACGTGAATTCCGTATGGACGGTGCAGCAGAACTTGAGGTTGGCAACGAATATAAGATAGACGTATTTGAAGCGGGCGAAAAAATAGACGTTTCGGGAATGTCTAAAGGTAAAGGTTTCTTAGGTGTTATCGCACGTTGGGGTCAACACAGAGGGCCTATGTCACATGGTAGCAGATACCACAGACGCCCGGGTTCTATGGGTGCATGTGCAAGCCCGGCTAAGGTAATGAAAGGCAAGAAATTACCGGGACGCGGCGGCTTTGAAAAGGTAACCATTCAAAACTTAGAAGTAGTTAGAGTGGATGCCGACAAGGACCTGATTTTGATTAAGGGTGCTATTCCCGGTGCAAACGGCGGCCTTGTAACGATTAAAAAAAGCGTAAAATCGCTTTAATACCGTGAGAAATGGAGGAAGCAGTTATGCCAAAAGTAACATTACATAAAATTGATGGCGCAAAAGTAGGCGAAATCGAACTTAACGAAGTAGTCTTCGGCGCTAAAATCAATAAATCTATTATGCATGATGCTGTTGTGGCTCACCTTGCTAACAGACGTCAAGGTACACAAAGTACATTAACACGTGCAGAAGTGCGTGGTGGTGGAATCAAGCCTTTTAGACAAAAAGGAACAGGCCGTGCCCGTCAAGGGTCGTCTCGTTCTCCGCAATACGAGGGCGGTGGTGTAGTATTCGCACCGAAGCCAAGAGATTACTCTATGAAGCTTAACAAAAAAGTTAGACGTTTAGCCCTTTTGTCCGCTATGTCGGCAAAAGTAGCAGACGAAAGCATAGTAGTAGTTGAAGATTTCAACATAAGCGCACCCAAAACAAAAGAGATGGTGAAAGTCCTTTCTAACTTGGGAGTTAAAAAAGCACTTATCGTAACAGATACCGTGAACCAAGACGTGGTTCGTGCGGCATCTAACATACAGGGAATCAAAACTACAATTGCAACAACATTAAGTGTTTACGACATCTTAAAATACGATACATTCATCGTGACACAAGATGCGGTTAAAAAAATTGAGGAGGTTTACGCATAATGAAAGACATGCATGATATTAT
>CAYJNC010000122.1:0-4711 GCA_964371185.1 uncultured Christensenellaceae bacterium | reverse complement strand
ACAGAGGGTTCAAAAACAATAGAATTCTTTGAAAGCATGGCTCAGTAAAGCAGGAGGAGTATATTATGGCTGTTAAAAAATACAATCCGACTTCTCCGGGCAGAAGGTTTATGTCGGTTTCGGCATTTGAAGAAGTAACGACGACCACGCCCGAGAAATCTTTGCTTTGCTCACTTAAAAAATCCGGCGGACGTAATGTTCATGGCAGAATTACCGTGCGTCACATTGGCGGAGGAGCAAAACGCAAATACAGAATAATAGATTTCAAACGCAACAAAGACGGTGTACCGGCTAAGGTTGCGACAATTGAATACGATCCGAACAGAAGTGCTAACATTGCATTGTTACACTACTTAGACGGAGAGAAAAGATATATCATATCGCCTGTTGGTTTAAAAGTAGGAGACATGGTATTATCGGGTGAAGGTGCCGACATCAAACCCGGCAACGCACTTGTATTATCAGACATACCGGTAGGTACTATGATACACAACATAGAAATGACACCCGGCAAAGGTGCACAACTTGTTAGAAGCGCAGGTAATGCGGCACAACTTATGGCTAAAGAAGGTAAATATGCTCAAGTACGTTTACCCTCGGGCGAAGTTCGCATGATACCGGTTAATGCAAAAGCTACCATCGGACAAGTTGGCAATGCCGATCAGGAAAACATCACAATCGGTAAGGCCGGTAGAAAACGTCATATGGGTGTACGTCCGACAGTACGTGGTTCTGTAATGAACCCGAACGACCATCCACATGGTGGTGGTGAAGGTAAATCACCAATCGGACGCCCGGGTCCTGTAACACCGTGGGGCAAACCTGCTCTTGGGTATAAGACCAGGAAGAAGAAAAATCAGTCGGATAAATTTATCGTTAAGCGCAGAAATGCGAAGTAGGGAAAAAGGAGTGAGTTTGTCGATATGAGTAGGTCAATAAAAAAGGGACCATTTATAAGTGAAAAACTTCTTGCTCGAGTTCGTGAAATGAACGAAAAGAATGAGAAGAGAGTGTTGAAAACATGGTCGCGTGCGTCAACCATATTTCCGGATATGGTAGGACATACAATCGGTGTCCATGATGGAAGAAAATTTGTACCCGTATATGTTACAGAAGACATGGTTGGTCACAAATTAGGAGAGTTTTCCCCTACAAGAACATTTAGGGGTCATGCAGGCGAAAAGTCGTCTAGATAACCAAAAAGGAGGTAAAGTTTCATGGCTACCAGACAAAGAGAAAAAGCAGCTGCGAGGCAGGAAAATAGAGATAAGAGACCAAAAGCCATTGCGAAGTATGTAAGAATATCCTCCCGCAAGGTTAAAGCGGTTATTGATCTCATTAGAGGTCTATCGGTAGCGGACGCTAAAGCTGTGCTTATGGGCACGCCGAACGGCGCTACGGAGCCTGTATCCAAGCTATTAAATTCGGCAGTGGCGAATGCAGAAAACAATATGAATTTATCTGCAGACAATCTGCTTGTTGCGGAAGTATACGCAGACCAAGGCCCGACATTAAAGAGGTATCGTCCGAGGGCACAAGGACGCGCTACACGCATTAGAAAAAGAACGAGCCATATTACAATTATTTTGGATCAGGTGAAATAAGGAGGTACAAGATGGGTCAAAAAGTACATCCCCATGGTTTTAGGGTTGGTATCATAAAAGATTGGGATGCAAGATGGACGGCCAAAAAGTCCAAATTTGCGGATTATATAATTGAAGACGATCAGATTAGAAAGTTTTTGAAGAAAAAACTTTATGCCGCCGGCATTTCTAAGATAGAAATTGAGCGTGCTTCAAACAAAGTTTCCGTTAATATTTTTACGGGAAAACCGGGCATAGTTATCGGTAAAGGTGGTACAGGTGTCGAAATGTTAAAGGCAGATTTGCTTAAATTAACAGGTAAGGCAGTTGCTTGTAACATCATGGAAGTTAAAAGAACTGATTTAGATGCTCAATTGGTATCTGAACAGGTTGCACAACAATTGGAAAAGAGAATTTCTTTCCGTCGTGCGATGAAACAAAGCATCGGCAGAACAATGAAAGCCGGAGCAAAAGGTATTAAAATTATGTGTGCCGGTAGATTGGGCGGTGCTGAAATCGCAAGAAGCGAGCAGTATCATGAAGGTTCGATTCCGCTACAAACTATCCGTGCCGACATAGACTACGGTTTTGCGGAAGCAAACACCACATACGGCAAAATTGGCGTAAAAGTGTGGATATATAAAGGCGAGATCTTAGGAAATCCCTTGAAAGACAGAGCAAAACCTTCAGCGGAAGGAGGCAGAAAAAATGTTAATGCCAAAAAGGGTTAAGCGCAGAAGAGTATTCCGTGGGCGCATGAAAGGAAAGGCCACTCGTGGTAACCAAATTTCCTATGGCGAATTCGGTTTGGTAGCTTCTGAACCCGGTTGGATCACATCTAACCAGATAGAAGCAGCTCGTATTGCGATGACAAGATACATGAAGCGTGGCGGTAAAGTGTGGATTAAAATATTCCCTCACAAACCGGTAACGGAAAAGCCGGCCGAAACTCGGATGGGTAGCGGTAAAGGTTCTCCTGAGTATTGGGTAGCGGTTGTTAAGCCCGGTCGTGTAATGTTTGAAATTTCGGGCGTATCGGAAGAAGTTGCAAGAGAGTCATTAAGACTTGCTATGCACAAACTGCCGATAAAGAGTAAATTTATGATTAAAGAAAATGTTGAGGTAGGTGAGCAAGAATGAAAGCCAACGATATTCGTGAACTAACCCGAGTTGAGCTCGAGCAAAAACTCGGCGATCTAAAGGCAGAGTTTTTTAACCTACGATTTCAACTTGCGACGGGCCAATTAAACAACCCGGCGAGCATAAAGAATGTAAAAAAAGACATTGCCAGAGTAAAAACCGTAATGCGAGAATATGATCTCAAAGCGGCCAAAACTGCTGAATAGGAGGATAGCCATACATGGTACAAGAAACAAGAGGTTACCGTAAGACCAGAATAGGCACGGTAGTGAGCGACAAAATGGATAAGACCATTGTTGTAGCGATAAAAACAAAGAAAAAGCATCCCTTGTACGGCAAGACGGTCAATTACACAAACAAATTGAAAGCACATGATGAAAACAATGAATGTGGTGTAGGAGATAAGGTAAGAGTGATGGAAACACGTCCTCTTTCAAAAGACAAGAGATGGAGATTGGTTGAAGTTGTGGAGAAAGCGAAATAATCGCGATTCTTTAAGGAGGAATTTAGTATGGTACAACCAGAAACACGCCTGAAGGTCGCTGACAATTCCGGAGCAAAAGTTATTCAATGCATACGCGTTATGGGCGGAAGCGTTAGAAAAACAGCCAACATCGGAGATGTCATAGTTGCTTCAGTTAAAACGGCGACGCCGGGTGGCGTAGTAAAGAAAAAAGATGTAATAAAGGCCGTCATAGTTCGCACTAAAAGCGGTGTGCGCAGACCGGACGGTTCGACCATAAAATTTGATGAGAACGCAGCAGTTATTATTGATAATAATAAGCAACCCAAGGGTACTCGTATATTTGGGCCTGTTGCAAGGGAGCTTCGTGACAGAGATTACATGAAAATCGTGTCACTTGCCCCCGAAGTTCTTTAATACCGGGGAGGCAAAAAAGTATGAAAGTTAAAAAAGGCGATACGGCAATTGTTATTTCCGGCAAAGACAAAGGCAAAAAAGCTAAAGTGCTTAAAGTTATGCCCGCAAAAAACAAAGTTGTTTTAGAAGCGGTTAACATGGTAACAAAGCATAAAAAGCCGAGAAATCAAACGACGCCGGGCGGCATAGTTAAGCAAGAAGCTGCGTTTGATGGTTCTAATGTTATGGTAGTGTGCCCAAAATGCTCTAAAGCAACACGGGTATCTTATAAATTAGAAGACAGTAAGAAAACACGTGTTTGCAAAAAGTGCAATGCGGAACTCTAAGCGAAGGGAGGTTAAATAATGCCCAGATTAAAAGATACATATAAATCGGAGACTGTTCCGAATATGATGCAAAAATTTGAATATGCAAACATTAACCAAGTACCCAAGTTGGAAAAGATCGTTATAAACATGGGTATGGGCGATGCAAAAGATAATGCCAAAGCGCTTGAGTCCGGTATAGATGATTTAACTGTAATTTCAGGTCAAAAACCTGTTGTGACGGTTGCAAAAAAATCTGTTGCTAACTTTAAAGTAAGAGAAGGCATGAAAATCGGCGCAAAAGTAACATTGCGCGGTGTTCGTATGTATGAGTTTTTAGATAAACTTATCAGTATTGCAATCCCCCGTGTGCGTGACTTTAGAGGACTTTCTAAAGAATCGTTTGACGGCAGGGGCAATTTTGCTATGGGATTTAAGGAACAATTGGTGTTCCCCGAAGTTGAATACGACAACGTAGACCAAGTTCGCGGTATGGACATAATAATTGTTACTACGGCCAATACAGATGAAGAGGCCAGAGAATTGCTTACCCAAATGGGTATGCCGTTCGCCCACTAAGGAAGGAGAATTTTTCATGGCAAAAAAAGCAATGATTTTGAAACAACAGAGAGGGTCAAAATTCTCCACAAGGAATTACACAAGATGCCGCATCTGCGGTCGCCCGCACTCTGTACTTAGAAAATACGGGATTTGCCGTGTATGCTTTAGAGAATTAGCATACCGTGGCCAGATACCCGGTGTGAAAAAAGCAAGCTGGTAAACCTAACAACGAGTAGGCGTAA
>CAYJNC010000121.1:0-6028 GCA_964371185.1 uncultured Christensenellaceae bacterium | reverse complement strand
AAGCACCACTATGGGTACTTTTTTATTTTGGCGGAGAAGCGGGGATTTGCTCCGGGAGATTTTCGCATACGCAAAAATCTCCCTATCACGCCGCCACGTCAAAATAAGCCTCGCTACATTCATGACGATTTAAAAATCGCCATTCAACCGCTCTGCTATTTTTCCTCTTCCGAACCAAAGTCACGCTCTACCTCGCTAAAACCTTGTAAACGCGGTTTTTTCGCTCGTCAATCGCTACCAACTTTGTTCGGTTTTAAAGTCAACCAACCTAACGGCTTTTGCCTACGTGTTCAAATCCTCCATTAATACACAAAATAAAAAAGCACCACTATGGGTACTTTTTTATTTTGGCGGAGAAGCGGGGATTTGCTCCGGTTGTTTTTCGTGGTTACTCAAAACAACCTATCACGCCGACTACGGCACAAACAGTCCCCCGGACTGTTCTAAAAGCCTAACGGCTTTTGCCTACGTGTTCAAATCCTCCATCAATACACAAAAAATAAAGCCCTCACTTCGTGAGAACTTCATTTTTTGGCGGAGAAGCGGGGATTTGAACCCCGGCAGCGCGTAAGCACCCTACTCCCTTAGCAGGGGAGCCCCTTCAGCCGTACTTGGGTACTTCTCCAAATATTGATTTTTGGTATCTTTTTAAGACAATTAATATAATATCACAAAAAAAAAGTTTTGACAAGGGTTTAAAATCATCAAAATGAGTTTAAATAAAATATAAGCGATATGTATTGACACGTATTGGCCGAAAGATTATAATTAACTTGACAAGTTAATAAAATGTTCATAATTATGTTAGGGTAAAAACGGCATAAATTCAAAAATGATTTACGGCAATAATAGAAACGACAGGCAAGATCGGAAATAAAAAAAATAAATGAAAAAATCGGCGAAAGCCGTATTATAGTGCAATATGGTTTTTTAACAAAATAATGGCTTTGAGTCGGGTATAAGTGAGGAAAGCAGTTATGGGAATGGAGACAGTATTAAAAGAAATTGTTGAGGCGGAATCTCGTGCACAAGAAGAGATAAATGCGGCGAACAAGTGGGCCAAAGAATTTGCTGTGCAAGAAAAAGCTTCTGCACAAAAAGTTATGGCCGAAAAAATCTCGGAAGAAAAAAATGCCTGTGCAAAATTACTTGCACAAAAAGAAGAAGAGCTTAAAAAGCGTAAGGAAGAAGAAGAGCAGAAAAGTCTGCAAATTGCGAATAAAGTTTCTGACATGGCAAAGGGCAATGTTGAAGAAGCGGTAACCTTTTTAGTGGAAAGGATAGCACGTTAATTATGGCAATTATTCCTATGAAAAAAATCTCCATTGCGGTTTCAAAAACCGAAGTGGACTCAATGATGAAGGCATTGCAAAAATGGGGTCTGGTGCACATATCTATGAGCGAGCGTGAAGGCTTAGATATTGCCGCCGACGACGAAAAAATTGCAGGTGTTTCAGAAGAGCTTGAAAGGGTAAAAGAAGCGCTTAGCATAATAAAGCGTTACGATACTTCTAAGGCTCCGGCGTTTGCTGCTGCACCTACAATTACACCCGAAGAATACGAAGCGTTACAAGAAAAACGCGAAAAGCTGCCGGAAATTTATCAAGCGGTCAGCATTGTAGAAAAAGAAATTGCGGCCGTTAAATCAAAAATTAGCAAGGCGAATGCAAAAATCGAAGTGTTATTGCCTTTTGAAGATGCGCATGTGCCAATGCACTACCAGCACGGCACAAAAAGGACATGGATGTCATGGGGGTTTATGCCTCATGAATCTATCGCATCTATAGACCAACTAAAGGCGATGGACGGTGTTTTGGTAGAAAGCTATAAAAAATATGGCATGTTGACACCGATGATTATTGCGGCGCATAAGTCAAAAAGAAAAGAAATAAAATCTATCTTAAAGGACGCAGGCTATGTTGAAGCTCGGATAGAAGAGGGTGACGAAACTGCCGCTAAGCGTATTGCGCAACTTAGAAAATACATACAAAAAGACCAAAAGGTTTTAGATAAGTTGATAGAAAATGCGGCATCGGCGGTTGAATATAAGGCAGACATGCTTGTGCTTGAAGATTATCTGACAAACGAACTCGCAAGAGAAGCGTCTTACGAGCAATTATGGAAGACACAAAAAGTTTGTGTGATTGAAGGATATATTCGTCACTACGACGAGCAAAAGATTTCTTCAATTGTAGACGGCGTCACAAATAATTGCTACTACCAAATAGTAGATGTAGAAGACGAAGACGAACAAGTGCCGACTGCGTGTGAAAATAAAGCTATTGTAGAACCGTTTGAAGCCGTTACGGAAATGTATTCCATACCTTCAAGAAAAACAATAGACGCAAACGCACTGATGATGCCTTTTTACTTCATATTTTTCGGTATGATGTTATCAGATGCCGCCTATGGCATAATATTAGCGTTAGGTAGTATCTTTTACTTAAAGATGAAGAAGCCGGAAGGCGGTTTTAAAAAGATTTTAACCGTTCTTGCTATATGTGGTGTTTCCACCTTAATTTGGGGCTTGCTGTTTGGCAGTTGGATAGGCGTTTCTACAACCCCGCTGTTATTCAACCCCTTAGAGACACCTTTGCCCATGCTTGTTCTATGCTTAGGCATAGGCGTAGCGCATTTGATGGCAGGCTTGTTTATGGGTGCATATATAAACGTTAAACGCAAAAAAACGTTTGCGGCCATATTTGATCAAGGCTCATGGATAATCATACTCGCCGCTATACCGGTAATAGTGATTTCCACAAATGTAGGCCTTGCGATGATGCTTGCGGCAGCTTTAATGCTTATTGTGTCACAAGGACGTGACCAAAAAGGCGTTGGCAAGAAAATTATGGGTGGTGTAAAAAGCCTTTATGGTGTCACCGGCTATATCTCAGACATACTATCATACGCGAGGATATTTGGTATGGCACTTGCAACAGGCGTTATAGCAATGGTGTTTAACACAATTGCGGGCATGCTTGCAACATCTATTCCGGGCTTCATATTTGCGGCAGTAGTATTCTTAATAGGACACGTATTTAACATTGGCATCAATGCACTTGGAAGTTATGTTCATTCAAGTCGCTTGCAATATATTGAATTTTTCTCGAAGTTCTTCGAAGGCGGTGGAATACGTTTCGAACCTCTGAGGGTAAGAATGAGCAATATGAGGATGCAAAAAAAGTAGATGCTAAAAAAGTAGATGCAAAAAAAGTAATGGAGGATTATAAAACATGGATGGTATCGTTTTTGCGCTGATAGGCGCGGCTCTGGCAGCAGGTTTGGCCGGTGCAGGTTCGGCAATTGGTGTAGGTTTGGCAGGTCAGGCCGGTGCAGGCCTAATTTCGGAAGATCCGAGTAAATTCGGACAAGCACTTGTACTTCAGCTTTTGCCGGGTACACAAGGTATTTACGGCTTGCTGGTAGGATTCATGGTGCTTATCAACACAGGTATCTTAGGTGGCTCAATCGTAGAAGTAACTCAAACACAAGGTCTTATTATCATGGCGGCTTGTTTGCCTACAGCAATCGTAGGTCTGATTTCAGGCATAGCTCAAGGTAAGACGGCTGTTGCTGGTATTGGGTTGTTAGCTAAGAGACCGGGCGAACAAGGTAAGGCTATTACCCTTGCAATCATGGTTGAAACTTATGCGGTATTCGCATTGTTGATTTCTATGCTTGTTATATTGTTATTACCTTTAGGTTAATAAGTGAGGTTTTATTTTGAAAGAGAGCAAAGCGATTTTAAATACAATCATAGAGGAAGCGCAACAAGAGGCCGAAAAAATTCGTGCTAATGCTCGGGAGCTTGCGATGAAGGAACAGCAAGCGTTTGAGATTGAAACGAAAAAGGCTATAAAACAAGTTAAAGAAGTTGCGCAAAAAAATATTGAAGAGCAAGAACGCCGTTTTAATGCAATCATAGATCTTGATCGCAGAAAGGCAGAGTTACTTGTGCGCAGAGATTGTGTAGAACATGTTTACCGCTTGCTAAAAGAACGTATTTTGGCTATGGATCCCACATCTTATGAAAAACTTTTGTTTGGCTGGGTCAACGAAAGTGCAATGCAAGACGATGTGTTGTATTCATCAATACGTGATGCAAAATTCTTCGACCAAGGAAAACTCGAGGATAAGCTAAACGGTAAGGTGCGTTACGGCGGAACAACAGACCAAATTCAAGAGGGATTTTTGCTGTGCCAAAGTGACACGCAAATGGATTGCTCTCTTGAGGCGGCTATCGAAAGATTACGTGATGCCGAAGGACAAGTAGCACAAATATTGTTTCACAATCAAGAGGAGCAGAAATAAAAATGAAAACAGGATTTCCGTTTGCGTCCGCCAGTGTGAAAGCAAGAGAAAACGGGCTGCTAAAAAAGGTACAATTAGAAAAAATGATACAAGCGCAAACAGCACAAGATGCGTATGCTACTTTGCTTGAAACAGGCTACGGGGCAGATGCACAAGCTGAATCGGCGATAGATTTTGAGCAGACTATTTTAGCCGAGCTTAAAAAAGCACATGCCTTTGTGCATAGTATCTTTCCGAACCCGGAAATAGAAGAGTTATTTTATTTACAGTACGATTATCATAACTTAAAAATGTTGGCGAAAGCATTTGTTTTAGAACAAACAATTGCAGACAGTAGCTTAAGTGCATTTGGAAATATTTCCACAGATGTAATCAGAAATGCTGTGTTAGAGCGCAAATTTACGTCTTTAACACAGCATATGGATAGAGCTATGAAAGAGTTAGACCAACGGTTTGCTGTAAAAGAAGATATCTCGCTAATAGATATTACCTTAGACGTTGCCTATGCGAATGAAATTTGCGAGAGGCTGAAAAAAATCAGAGACATATCTGTACGTCAGTATTTTGAGGTGTATTTCGATTTTACAAACCTAATAATCATGTTGCGGTTAAAAAGAATGTCTTTCCCGCAAGAATGGCTTAAAAAAGCGTTGTTACCCGGTGGATTAATTCCCGAGCGTTTGTTTATGCAAGCATTCACCTTAGACGATGATGCTCAAAAACAACTTCTTACTACCGGAAAATACGCAGAGGCATTCAGAAAAGGTTATGAAGGTTTAGAACAAACCAATGAGCTTGAATGGATGGAAAAAGAACGCGCGGGAATGTTAAACCAAATTTTATCCGAGGGTGCGGGGGATATGTTTTCGTTAGGACCGGTATTACATTACATGAATGCCAAGGAAAATGAAGCAAATTGCATCCGTGTGATTTTAGCGGGTAAGCTTAATAAAATACCCGTAGACACTATCTCTCGGCTGTGTTTTGAGGTGATGTAGAATATGACGGGAAAAATTGCTGTTATAGGAGATGGAAAGAGCATATCGTGTTTTCGAACATTAGGTATTAGCACGTTTGAAACGGGTGCAAGTTCGGCCGGGAAAAAGTTGGTAGAGGTAGTGAATGAAGGTTACTCAATCATCTATATTACCGAGCAAGCGGCAGAACAGGCGCAAGAAGCAATAGAGCGTTACCAAAGAGAAACTTATCCGGTTGTTATCTTGATTCCTTCTGGCGAAGGTAGCACGGGTGCAGGTAAAGAGATTATTGCGAGAAATATAGAGAAGGCGATAGGCAGAGAACTATATGAATAAGGTGGTAATTATATGGATGGCAAAATAGTAAAAGTATCGGGTCCGCTGATTGTGGCTTCCGGTATGGAAGATGCAAGAATGTTTGATGTTGTGCATGTATCCGAGAGCGGACTTATCGGTGAGATAATAGAAATGCGCGGTGGCATGGCATCGGTGCAGGTTTATGAAGAAACCAGCGGTATCGGACCGGGCGATCCGGTTGTATCAACAGGTGCGCCGCTGTCGGTTGAATTAGGACCGGGGCTAATTGAATCTATATTCGACGGAATTCAGCGTCCGCTAAACCGTATTTATGAAGCGGTTGGCGATCGTATCGAACGTGGTGTTCACGTTAATTCCTTAGATAGAGACCGTGTTTGGGATTTTAACCCAACGGCAAAACCGGGCGATAAAGTTTCGCCGGG
>CAYJNC010000120.1:0-6033 GCA_964371185.1 uncultured Christensenellaceae bacterium | reverse complement strand
CAAGAAATTGCGGAAATCGGTAAGTACTTTAAATATGAGCTATATTCATTAAAAGGTAAATATAGCGAACACATATTAGACGTTCGAGGCATTGGCCTTATGATCGGTGTTGAATTATCCGACAAATACGATGCCCATGACATAATGAAAAAATTGTTTGAAAAAGGCTTTATCATCGGTACGGCAATGGGCAATACTCTTAGGTTTGTGCCCCCCTATATTGTCGGCAAAGAAGATATCGACGCTTTGATAATAGCATTAGACGAAATTTTTATGTAATTTTAAACCGGTTTTTCCGGTTTTTTTATAAGTTTTATATACATTAGTTTTAAGGAGAGAGATATGCCCAAAATTAAAGACATTAAAAAAATACTTGTAATCGGTTCCGGCCCGATTGTAATAGGCCAAGCCGCCGAATTTGATTACAGCGGAACGCAGGCTTGCGTAGCACTCAAAGAAGAAGGTTTTGAGGTTGTTTTAATAAACTCTAACCCGGCAACAATCATGACGGACGTTGAAATGGCCGACCGTGTTTATATAGAGCCGATTGTTTTAGACACCGTCGTAAAGATACTTAAAAAAGAACGTCCGCAAGGCATTATCGCAACCTTAGGCGGTCAGACCGGCTTAAACATGGCGATAGAGCTTGATAAGTGCGGAATATTAGACAAACTAAACATTCGTTTGCTCGGCACTTCTCTGCACTCTATAAAATTAGCCGAAGACAGAGAATTGTTCAGGCGCACAATGGACGAAAACGGCCAAAAAACCGCCACTTCAGCCATTGTAAACACCTTAGAAGAGGCACAAGCATTCACCGAAATTTGTGACTTCCCGATAATCGTTCGCCCGGCATACACCTTAGGCGGAACGGGCGGGGGTGTTGCGCACAATTTAGAAGAACTTTTAGACATAAGCGCACGTGGCCTTAAGATGAGCATAATAAACCAAGTTTTGTTAGAACAAAGCGTTGCAGGTTGGAAAGAAATAGAATACGAAGTTATACGTGATAACTGCGACAACTGTATCATTGTTTGTAACATGGAAAATATTGATCCTGTCGGCATACACACCGGAGACAGCATTGTTGTTGCACCCTCTCAAACTCTTTCCGACAAAGAATACCAAATGCTTAGGAGTGCGGCACTTAAAATTATTCGTGCCTTAGACATTAGAGGCGGTTGTAACATTCAGTATGCGCTTAACCCACATTCTTACGAATACGTTGTTATAGAAGTAAACCCACGTGTTTCTCGGTCGTCGGCGCTTGCTTCTAAGGCAACCGGCTACCCGATTGCAAGGGTTGCAGCAAAAATTGCAGCCGGATATAACTTAGACGAAATTAAAAACTCGGTAACCGGGCAAACATACGCCTGTTTCGAGCCTACGCTTGACTACGTTGTAACAAAAGTACCGCGTTGGCCGTTTGATAAATTCACCGGCGCCGACCGTACTTTAGGCACACAAATGAAGGCGACAGGCGAGGTTATGGCTATCGGCCGAAACATCGAAGAATCCTTGTTAAAAGCAATAGACTGCTTAGACGTTAAATTAAATTACAACTTAGGAATGAAAAACATTGACGAGTGGTCGGACGAACAGATAGACACTTCCCTGTCAACCCCCGACGACGAACGCATGTTTGTTTTGAGCAAGGCTTTAGAGCACGGTTATTCGGTAGACGACTTGCACGAAATTACAAAGATAGACAAATTTTTTATAAACAAACTCAAGAAAATTGTAGATCTATCGACCGAACTGCGTACATACACCATAGACACACTAACGCCCGACATGCTTCTTAAGTGTAAGAAGGCAGGCTTTGGTGACGGTTATATTTCCGACTGTGTGGGCGCACATAAGTCGCAAGTTATATATATGCGAAACGCCCTTTCAATAAGCCCCTCATTCAAAAAAGTAGACACCTGTGCCGGCGAGTTTGAGGCAGTTACCCCCTACTACTATTCTTCGTATGACCAAGAAGACGAAGTTACGGTAACGGACAAAAAGAGCGTCGTCGTACTCGGCTCCGGACCTATACGTATCGGCCAAGGCATAGAGTTTGACTATTGCTCGGTGCATTCGGTTAACACTTTAAAAGAAATGGGATATGAATCTATAATCATCAATTCAAACCCCGAAACCGTTTCAACCGACTTTGACACATCGGATAAATTGTATTTTGAACCATTAACAAACGAATGTGTGTTAGACATATTAGACAAAGAAAAACCCGAAGGTGTTGTTGTGCAGTTTGGTGGTCAAACCGCCATAAACTTAGCGCAGACTATTCATGAGGCAGGCAAAAAAGTTCTCGGAACTTCGGTTGAAGACATAGACAGGGCGGAAGATCGTGACAAGTTTTTGCATGTGTTGCGCAAGTTAAATATTCCATTGCCAAAAGGCGACACAACTTTTTCACTCGAAAATGCGCTGTCGGCAGCCGCCGATATCGGCTATCCTGTGCTTGTTAGGCCTTCTTATGTTTTGGGCGGCAGGGGCATGGAAATTGTTTACAACGATGCCGAGTTAACAGAGTATATTAACATGGCGGTAGACATCTCCCCCGACAAACCCGTATTGATAGACAAATACGTAACCGGCAAGGAAATAGAATTAGACGCAATTTCCGACGGTGAAAACATTTTAGTCGTCGGCATCATGGAGCACATAGAAAGGGCCGGTGTCCATTCGGGCGACAGCTTTGCCGTTTACCCCACGCAAACAATCAGCAAGGCGGTTAAGAAAACCGTTGCCGAATACGGCATTGCAATAGGCAGAGAGTTAAACATAAAAGGTTTATACAACATTCAGTTTGTTATGGACGAAAAAGAAAACGTGTATGTGCTGGAAGTAAACCCGAGGGCAAGCCGTACCGTACCTATATTATCTAAGATAACGAGTGTACCCATGGTCGACGTGGCAACACGCATCATGATGGGTCATAAGCTCACAGATTTCGGCTACAAAACAGGCGTTCACAAAGAATCTAAGTTGATTACCGTGAAAGCACCCGTGTTCTCCTTCTCTAAATTGGCAACCGTAGACACTTTCTTAGGGCCGGAAATGAAATCGACGGGCGAAGTTATGGGAACAGACAGAACCTACGAGAAAGCGCTTAAAAAGGCCTTTATTGCCTCCGGATTAAGCATGCCCACAAAGGACGGCCAAGTTCTTATAAGCGTTGCGGACAGAGATAAAAAAGAGGCTCTTGAAGTTGCAAAAGACATGCGAGAATGCGGTTTTGAAATTGCCACAACGCCAAAGACGCACGAATTCTTTGCGCAAAACGGTTTTGACACCGAACTTGTATCTTATGACGACACAATAACAGGCATTAAAGGCACAAAATTCTCTTTCATAATCAACACGCCCACACGTGGCAAGCAAAAAGAACGTTTTGGGTTCAACCTAAGACGAACGTCTGTCGGGTTCAACGTTCCTTGCATTACTTCTATGGATACGGTTAAATCTATGCTTGTAGTGTTGAAATCAGATCCTGTGCTTAGCGTGTTACCACTGCATGAATATAAATAAAAAATGGAAAATGTTTTAATAGAGCGTGCAATTAAAGACGACGCTCAGGACATACTGAGAATAACAAGGGCGGCTTTCACCTTATATGCAAAAAAGGTGGGAAACAAAAAAAACATCGCCGCCCTACACGAAACACTTTTGGACGTCGAAACCGACATAAACAACAAATTTGTATATGTTGCCCGTTACAACAAAAAAATTGTAGGAAGTGTTCGGTTTACACATATAAGAGACGGCATAGCATATCTAAGCCGTTTTTCTGTGTTGCCCGAAGTTCAGAGTTTTGGTATAGGCGGTTTATTGTTAGAATTTGTTCGCAATAAATGCGTTGAACTCGGCATGAAAGCAATAATCCTCCACACCGCATCTAAGATGAGTTCGGCAGTTTCTTTTTATATAAAAAACGGATACTACATACATTCTGTTTCAAAAGACGCAGACTATATACGTGCCCTAATGGTTAATGAACTCACCGAAATGAACGAACTCTACGATTATGAATCTATTTTGAAATAAAATAAATTCCACTTACGTATTTTCAAGCTACTAAAAACCAAAGAAACACTTCAACCGTTAAACACATAAAAAACTGCTGTCATTGACTTTACAATAAAATAATGTTATTCTACTTTATGTAAATTTGCGGTTAAAACCGCAAAAACGGAAAACAACACGGGGGAATTTATGGAGTATTTATTATTGATTGTTGGCTTTGTGGGGCTAATTAAAGGTGCCGATTTTTTTGTTGACGGCAGTAGTAGCATTGCGAAAAAATTAGGCATACCGGCCATGATAATCGGCCTTACAATAGTGTCACTCGGCACAAGCCTGCCCGAAGCGGCTGTCAGCATAACAGCCTCGCTCGAAGGAAGTAACGATCTTTCCATAAGCAACGTAACCGGCTCAAACATATTCAACCTAATGGTTGTGGTTGCCGTTTGTGCTATGATGAAACCAATGTCTTCTTCTAAATCATTATTGAAAAGAGATTTTCCCGTTACAATCGGTGCAAGTGTACTTTTATTGCTATTTTTGTTAGACTCAACCTTAACAAGGTTAGAAGCTGTAATTTTCCTTGTTGCATGTTTTGTATACATATTCTTTTTGGTTAAATCGGCAAAATCATCAAGGCTTGAAATGCAAGAAATAGAAAAAGAAGTAGAGCAAGAAACCAAAGTTATGCCTATGTGGAAAAGCCTGCTTTTAATAGGGATCGGCATCGCCGGCATAATAATAGGTGGAGAACTGGTTGTAAACAGTGCAGTTACGATTGCGGCATCCTTTGGCATGAGCCAGAGCCTTATAGGCGTAACAATAGTTGCGGTCGGCACATCTTTACCCGAGCTTGTAACCAGCATAGTAGCCGCCAAAAAAGGCGAGACGGATTTGGCTCTCGGCAACGCACTCGGCTCTTGCATATTAAACATATTTTTCATTCTCGGTATATCGGCTTCCATTTCGCCTATCACCATCGACCAAGAATCGTTTAAACATGTTATTGTCATGCTGAGCACAACCGCCCTCATGTTTTTGTTTGCCTTCACCGGCAGAAAAACATCACGTGTGGAAGGTTTGATTTGTCTGCTTGTATACCTCTCCTACATGTCTTACACAATCTACAATTCGCTTATAGCAGTTTAAACTAATTAATAAAACCAATAATTATCGCCCTCTTAAACAAGAGGGCTTTTTTGTTCACGAAATATTCACATAAAACACGGAACATTTTTTATTTCTCTCCGTCTAACTAACATGAAAGCTTTCAACAAATTAATGCAACAGAGGTAAATAGAAATGAAAAAAATAGGTTTGATATTACTAAGCGGAATAATGACTGTTAGTTTGATAAGCGGTTGTGCACCGCGTGAAATTCATACACCCCCCACCGAAGCGGGAATTATGGAAGCACCAATGGCGGAAGAAGCAGCGCCGGCAGAAGCACCAATGGCGGAAGAAGCGGCGCCGGCAGAAGCACCAATGGCGGAAGAAGAATTTTTTGTTCAAGACGACGAATACGGCCTGCCGCAATACGATGATGTTTACAGATACAACCGGCCGAGTTTCAGCAATGAAGAATATAATGAAATAACCGAAAATGGTTTTAAAAGTGTTTACACCAATCCCCTTTCAACCTTTAGCGCCGACGTAGACACTGCAAGTTATTCTAACGTAAGACGTATGATAGAAGACGGCTATCTACCGGAAAAAGATGCTGTTAAAACGGAAGAGATAATAAACTATTTCTCATATGACTATGAAGAGCCGTCAGGCAAGGCTCCATTTTCGATAACAACCGAAATTGCTCCTTCCCCCTTCAACGAAAATGCAAAACTTCTTTCGGTACTTATCGGCACGCAGAACATACCCCAAGAAAACCTCCCTCCCTCAAACCTCGTTTTTTTGATAGACACATCAGGCTCTATGAATGACGTAAATAAATTGCCACTTGTAAAAGAATCCTTTGCCTTGCTTACGGAAAATTTAGGCGAAGACGAC
>CAYJNC010000119.1:0-6074 GCA_964371185.1 uncultured Christensenellaceae bacterium | reverse complement strand
GGTGTAATAACAAGTTATGCCGCAGAAGTTAAGTTTTTAGAGGAAGAAGAAGTTGCCTATGTTCAGGTGTATGAAAATGATGCCGAATTAAAAGAAATGAATGTAGTTATGACGCCGGATGACGGAGAAGAGCTTTTTTTAAACGATGACTCTGTTTTGTTAAGCGAAAAGCTATCGGAGTTGTTAGGGGTAAAAGTCGGAGACGAAATAAGCATTCAAGGGGAGGACGAAGAGGAAAGTTTGGCGGTTGTGGGCGGAATATATGAAAAATATATTAATCACGAAATATACATGACCGACGCATATTATGAAAAATTATTTTCAAGTACTCCGATAAATAATGCCTTACTCGTAAAAGGAGATGTTGATAACACGGCTGTTCGCAATGAAATCGTAGAAATCGAAAACGT
The DNA here is from genome assembly GCA_964371185.1 of uncultured Christensenellaceae bacterium. GTDB lineage: Bacteria > Bacillota > Clostridia > Christensenellales > Christensenellaceae > CAYJNC01. The sequence continues at coordinate 5,664 of CAYJNC010000119.1, read as the reverse complement.
GGGCGGAATATTGTTAAACAGTGGTGTGATAGCAGCTTTTGATAACATTTCTTCGAGTATGAATTTGGTTATTATTGTAATAATTGTTTCGGCGGCGGCGCTTGCGTTTGTGGTTCTCGGGAATTTGGCGAGTATTAACATAAGCGAGCGAAAAAGGGAAATAGCAACCCTAAAAGTGCTTGGTTTTAGGGACAAGGAAACAAAAGCCTATATTTTCAAAGAGAACATGGTGCTTACGTTCTTTGGTTCTTTGGTAGGTATTTTCTTGGGTGTTTTGGCGCATGGCTTCATAATAGGGCAGGTAGAGATGGGCTTTATTATGTTTATAAGAAATGTTTCGGCGTTAAGCGTTGTTTATTCGGTGGCGCTTACTTTCGTGTTCTCTGCATTGGTGAACCGTTTTATGCTTGTAAAACTAAAGAAAATAGACATGATAGAATCTTTAAAAAGTATAGAATAGTTAGGGCATTTGTAGATATGGAAAAACAAATTGCTTTTTTCGGATAAGTGTAAGTATTTTATTTATACAAGAATGTTAAGGATGGAAGACAATTTAATAGATAATGTTAAAATTAGTTGAATTATGTTTAAAATTTGAAAGAAAATGGAAATAAAAGTGCTAAAATAGCAAAAATTATCTTGTTGGATAATTAACAGTATAGTATAATTGATTCGAGTGATTTATGGTAGTAAATAAAAATGGAATACAAGGGGTCGTATGAAAACGGAATTAGATATCTTCTTTAGAAAAATAGCCGAAATGCTAAGTGTAATAGAAGATGATATTTTAAAAGATGAATATTTAAAAGAAATATGTAGTTTTTTTGGTTTTTCACACGCATTTATTTATGAGGCAGATTATACAGGAAAGTTTAATCGATCGGACTATTATCAGATAGAAAATGTTAAAACTTTAAAAAGTCAATTTGATATACGGAAAGAATTAGGAACAGAACTCTTTAGTGAGCTTACCTCTAAAAGATATATTATCAGTACGGCAAGCAAACCGAATACCGGACTTGAAAGCAAACTGAATAAACTTTTTAATGCAAGCATATTTGTGCTGATCCCCATACTGAATCAGCATTTGGAGTTGGCAGGTTTTGTGGGTCTTTCAGACAGACGAAAAGAAATCCGTGGCAAAGACTATGACATAAAAAATGCGTGCGTAGCACTGACGCTTATTGCAAACCAGGTTAAAATAGATTTATTTAAAAAAGGGATAGACAATGCTCAAAAGGTACTAAACAATGTGTTAGACCACGTTGGAATAGACATATATGTAAACGATTATTACACTCATGACGTACTTTACGTTAACAAGTCTATGGCGGCACCGTATGGTGGTGTAGAAGCTATGTTGGGTAAAAAGTGTTGGGGTACGATTTTTAGTGATAAAGAAGGCCAGTGCGATTTTTGTCCACAACCTAAGTTGATAGACGAAACAGGCTATCCGAATAATACATACACATGGGATTACGAACGGGCGATGGACGGTTCTTGGTTTCGTGTGCTTAGCTCGTCTATTCCGTGGACAGATGGAAGAATAGCCCACATTGTAGCAAGTGTAGACATAACCGAAAGCAAGAAAAATCAGCTATTAATAGAAAAATTAGCCCAGTTCGATTACCTGACCGGTTTGCCAAATAGGCGTAGCCTGCAAGACGACGTTGAATTGTTTATAAAAGATAAATCTGCCTTTGGTGATCAATGGTATGTTTTGTTCTGTGACTTAGATGGGTTTAAAAAGGTTAATGACACCTTAGGCCATAGCTGTGGAGATATATTGTTAAAAGCAATTTCAAACGAATTGAAAAAATTACAATCAGACTCTTTACGGGTATATCGCCAAGGCGGTGACGAATTTGTTGTAATAGTAAGGGATCCTCATAGTGCAGACGAGGTTAAAGAGTTGCTTGGAAAACTTATGAAAATTTTCTCCGACACGTATAAATATCAAAAGAATGATATGAAGTGCGGTTGCAGCATTGGGGTGGCGCATTATCCGTCTAATGCAACACGGCATAAAGAGCTTTTCCATGCGGCGGACATAGCGATGTATGCGGCCAAAAAAGTGGGTGGTTGTGCGGTTCGTTTTTTCAAAGACAATGAATATTTAGAACCGGACGAATATTTTTTTAAGAAGGATAAATGATTGTTTTTTGGGGGAGAGAAACAACTTTGTTTTTTTCATGATGAAAACATTGGTAATTATTCTTAAAACCGCTTAAAATGGTGTATATACAGCTTGACAGAAAAATGAACAAAGTGTTATCATTAAAAAAATAAGAGTTGAAATTGGTTTAATGGGAAGTTTTTAGTTTATAAATAAAGAGAAAACAAATTGCCAAAAAAAGGCAATACGCTTAATAAATATGCAAAAGGACACAAAAAATGATTGTACATAATATTTACACAGATCCACACTTAGGAATAGCAAACACAATGAAGCTGAGGCAAGACATAGATGCCTTAAATTTGAATAAACTTTGTATGACAGAAGTTTTAAATGCGGACCTTTCGATAGCCGCATACGGTGAAGAAACTTACTATGCGGGATGTAAAGATGTTTTGAAAAATGTCCAGATGGGCATAAATTCTTTGGGTTTGGGAGAAGTGGTATATTTATATAGTTTCAATTATAAAAATTTTGTTTTGGCTGCCGATGAAAAAATTTCTAAAGATGATTTCCGTAACCTCATGAAAGGTTTTCATGACCAATTTGAATCTGCGGCTTCTTCACAGGTAGACGTCAGTGCTGTTTCGCGGTTTGTTGTCGTATTACAAGAAGACAGACTAATAGAACGTGCACTACACGCCCTCGTTTTGGCAAAAGACACACAGGAAAACTTTATGCTTTCACCGGAAGTGTTAGACATAGGCAGTACGGTTAAAGAAGATGCAAAGGTGCTTGATTTAATTAATTTTGCAATGGACGAAGACAGAGTTGTGCCTTTTTATCAGGGAATACGCAACAACAAAACGGGTGCAATTGAAAAGTACGAAGCACTTATGCGTTTAGAAGACGGAGACGGGAAGATTTTTCCACCCGGTGTTTTCTTAGACATAGCAAAAAAATATAAAATATATAACAGACTCAGCCAAATGATGATTTCATGTGCGCTCAATGAATTTGAAAAAAGAGACGAACGCTTATCTATAAATATATCGGCATACGACATTTCGAGCGAAGCGTTTCGCAAATGGTTTTATAAAAAATTAGAGAAATACGAAAAATCTGATAGATTAGTTATTGAATTTGTAGAAACAGAAAATTATCAAGACGAAATGTTGTTTGAGTTCATAGAAAAAGTGCGCTCCTACGGTTGCAAAATATCGGCTGACGATTTTGGCTCGGGTTATGCTACCTACACGTCTATTATTTCACTCGCACCTGCGTATATTAAAATAGACGGTACAATTGTTAAGGATGTGGCGAACTGCAAGAATAATCTAATTATTCTGCGTTCTATTTGTTTTATGGCAGAGCTTATTGGTGCAAAAACGGTTGCCGAGTTTGTTGAAAATGAAGAGATACAGACTGTTCTTGAAACATATGGGGTAGACTATTCTCAGGGTTATTTGTTTAGCAAACCGCGTCCGTTGTGTGAAATTAAATAATCAAAAACAATAAAATATAAAATGCTTAAAAAAAACTATTTGCATAATAGTTTTTTTATTTGTAAATTGACAATGCTATTTATTCAGGATAAATCACGTGTAAAAAAAATTGCTCTAAATTATTCTGATAATATATATTTAAGCGATTATTTATCATGTTCACGCAATATTATGCGTGCTATCGGACCTTTTATCAGGCAAAGGATAATGACGGCAACAAGCGATATTCCCGCCAAACTCAATGGGTCGTCCGCAATTATAAGGCCAATTGCAAGTGCCGCCGCCGGAGGGTGTTCGTTGTCTAACAATGTCATCAACAGTGTTGTGAAAAAAACAGCTATGCCACTTAATAAAAGTGTTGCAATGTAGGTGTAATTAAACACGCTTAAAAGCAATGAAAGCAATACTCCGCAAATACAGGCAGAGACATAGCCCCCTATTATTACCTTTACACGTACAGCCTGCGCATTCGGGAATGCAAATGCGATAAAAGCTGTTGCGCCCAATGAAATTGCCCATATGGTGTTATCGTAAATATGCGCCAATGCCAGTGCCAACAACACAAAGCCGGCAACACAGATGCTGCGAAGAAAACATAAGCGCACTTCTTCCTTGCTTAAATTAGGTTTGTTCATACAACTCTCCTCCTAAGCATATAAAAACAAATACTCTTTTATCTAATTCTAACATAACCCATTAATCAAAACAATAATCTTAAAAATATAATTATATACCGGACGTGTTGAAAAAAGCCATAATTTCGCAATTTCGTCGCCTTGATTTGCATTTTAGCGTTAAAAAGCCTCGCCTTAGCTGTGCTAAAGCTATATTTTTTGCCTTAAACTACAAGCCCATTCAACAAAATTTCATAAATCGGACTTTCTAAACATGCCTATAATATGTGATATCTTTAGCTTGATATGTAGTATCTTATGATATTGGGGCAAAAGGGTTTATTTGTTTGATTTGTTTGGTATATAATTCATGTAGAGACAAAAAGAAAAGTGATTCTAAGTTAAATAAATTATTCAAAGGAGAAAAATTATGCAAATGAAACAATGCCAAAACGGACATTTCTACGATCAAACGGTTCATGCCGATTGCCCATATTGTAGTGAAAAGGGCTCGGGTTCGTATCAACCGCAAAACAACACGGTGCCGGTTAGCGCCGAACCGCAAATAGGAAAAACAGTGCCTATTGGGGCAAATAATAACGAGAGCGGCACTCCCGATTACGATCGTACGGTTGCTATCATTAAAAAAGAAATGGGTATTGACCCTGTTGTCGGTTGGTTGGTTTGTGTCGACGGAAAAGAAAAAGGAAGAGACTACAAAATTCATAGCGACAACAATTTTGTGGGTAGGGGCGAAAAGATGGATATATGCGTGAGGGGCGATGACACTATTTCAAGAGAAAACCATGCCATAATCTCATATGATTCAAAAGACAAGGTTTATTATTTGTCGCCGGGTGAGGGAAGAAGCATTGTACGCCTCAATGAAAAAGCGTTATTTACAACTCAGACACTTAATGCCTATGACAAAATTGAGCTCGGCAACACAAAGTTTATTTTTATTCCATTGTGTAATGACAATTTCTCGTGGGGTGATTGACAAGTAAGGTTGCAAAAGAAAAGAGGTAACGGTATGAAGTTTAGCGCACATAGCTACACTAATATTGGTGGCAGAGAGCACAACGAAGATTCGGTGTTCTTAAAAAATCATAATAACGAGCTTGTTGCAGTCGTTGCGGACGGCTTGGGCGGGCATGGTGGTGGCGAAGTTGCTTCTGAATTGGTAACACGAATTCTCGGCAAGTGTTCTACTAAAGAACTAAATAAGCAAAGCGTTGCCGATTTGTTTGAAAAGGCAAACGAACAAGTGCTTTTAGGTCAGACATCCGATTGTAAGATGAGGAGCACGGCGGTATTGCTTGTTTGCACACAACAAAACACCGTGGTGGCTCATGTGGGAGATTCAAGATGTTATTATTTTTACAACAACAAAATTCATTCGCATACAACAGACCACAGTGCATCGTGG
>CAYJNC010000118.1:4398-6119 GCA_964371185.1 uncultured Christensenellaceae bacterium | reverse complement strand
CCGTTATGTTACCCATATATTCCATGTATTCCAGTTTACTTTAAGAGGTGAAAAATATTGATTACATTAGATTTTACCGCCACCGGTGTTTTAGCCGTTAACGGAAAGGTAAGCCCAAACAAAATAACCATCACACATTTTGCACACGAAAATTTGCCGCAAACTTTGTCTGCTTCTTCTCCGGAAGACAAAAAAGTTATGGCAGATGCAATAAAAAGTATTCTCTCGAGCAGAAAGTTCGCAGGGAAAGCTGTCACCATACTTTTTTCGGACAGCAACATAGTTTCAAACGAATACGAACTTCCCTATGTTAAAAAAGCCAACGCAATGTGGAACATAGTAAGAGGCGAGGTTTCTCAGGTTGCATCTTCAGACGACTACATTATGGATTATTCCATTGTAGACCTATTCACAAAAGATAACCAACCTTATTGCCGAGTTTTGGCACATCTTGCGCCAAAATCTTTGGTTGAAATGGCCAAAGACGCGCTAACCATGGCAGGAAAAACGCCCGTTTGCTACACCGTTGCACAAAGTTGCATATACCATTTGCAACACTTTGCGTCCGGCATACAAAAAGGTGATTGCATTTTCGCTTGTGTAGATGCCGCAAATGTGCAGGTTACTTTGCTCCCGGAGCCAAACGGCGCCGTCGGACGTATGTCTACCATTATGCCCGAAAAAGCAGCTCTTAATGCACTAAAATCAAACACCTACGACACGAGCGTAGCAGTAACGAACGTTACAGAGCAAATTTCTAAAATGTTACAATACCACTCTATAAAATATCCGGGTCGGACGGTTGGTTGCATTCGTCTCTTCGGTGAAATGGCAACCGATGTTATGGCACAAGGAATCGGTGTCGCACTTGGACAAGAAGTATCATTACTCGAAAAACCCGGCTACATTACTGCACCTTCCGATTTTGCATTTGAGAAGTACGCATATGCAACCGGTGCATTATTAGAAAGATGAGGTGCAAATTTTGAAAAAAACAATAAACATGTTTCTATCTCAAAAAACTTCACGTCAGAATGTTAAACCGGTTAATTTTAAATTCATTGCCGGTGTAGGTGTGCTTGCAGTTGCCTTGGGCATCATTATGTTTTTGTACTTAAACACCTTACAAGACGGCCAAGCACTGGAAAAAAACATTAATACTGCCGAAAGTTTTATTTCTAACCCGGAAAACATAGCTATCATATCTGAAATAGAAGAACTGCAACTAAAGGCTCAAGAGTATGACATTTACTCTCGGTCAATAACATTTGTGAACGATGCACTTTCTTCGGCAACGCAGTTTGACAGTTCTGTATACAACGAAATTATATCGGTAAAACCACCAAGGGTTAATTTTACTTCGCTCAGTTTCGATACAAACGTGGTCGCAATAGAATGTACTACCACCGACAACCTGCCTCCTGCGGATTTTGCGCAAGACATAGATAACTTAGATATTTTTCAAGGGGTAGAATACCAAGGATTCTTAAGCAGTGCCGAACAAGGCTATGTGTTCAGAATAGAATGTATACTTGCAGACACTTCTGTTGCAGAGGCCGAAGAAGCCATGGGAGGTGACGTTCAATGAAATCTTTACAAAAACGCGAAAAAATACTTTTAATAGTATTACTGTTTATGCTTGTAATCCTATTACCCATATTCTTATTGTTAAGACCGGCTATTTTGGATAATGAAGATTTAGAAGCACAATATGCAACACT
>CAYJNC010000118.1:0-4388 GCA_964371185.1 uncultured Christensenellaceae bacterium | reverse complement strand
GGAATCGGCAATCATTCAATATCCCACCTATCAAGAATTGTTAGCGGTAGCCGAAGAGAATTTCAATCAATCTGCAGACCTTGTACCCGGTTTGTTAAAGCCATACGACATCCACTACCTCGTAAACGATATCAGTGCATCGTCGGGTGTTACCATAGACGGCCTGACAATCGGCGAATATGAGGCATACACCACAATTTCCGAAACAGGCGAGGAAGTCAGCAATTTGGTGGTATTTCGTGCACCGTTGCAACTGACACTAATAGGTAACTTTGACCAAATATTATCTATGTTAGACTCATTCTCACAAACACCCTACACGGTTGTTACTAACTGTAACATACCGTCTTTCGACGCCATCAACATTCCTACCGTTAGTGAAGAAGAGAGCGAAGAAGCAATAGACGAGGAAGCCGCCGAAGCAGAGGAAACAACAGTTACTCAGGAAGGTCAAAACACCATTTCGATGTCTTTATATGTGTACGGAGTAGCCCACCCGGGAGACGAAGTTTTTCAAGAAATTTTAGAAGCTCTTGCACTGCAAGAAGCGGAATATGCCGCCTCTTTAGAACAAGAAATTATTTAACAACAAGTAAAAAGATGCCTGCAAAAAATGCAAGGCATCTTTTTTTGTATAATCTTTTTTTTATAATTTTTTCTTAAAACATAAACAAAGACAAATACCAATTTATTATCTCGTTTCCGTATAAGGCAGAAACAAACAACGCAATCGCCAGATACGGCCCAAAAGCAATCTTATCTTTACGAGATTTTCTTTTAGTGGCAATAAGCAACACGCCGATAAATGCAGCCAAAACCGCACCCAAGATGCCGCCAAACAATATTGCCTGCCATCCAATAAGCAAACCCGAAACCGCCATTAGTTTAACGTCTCCCATTCCCATGCCTCCTGTAACAAGCGCTATCACAAACATTGGGACGCTTACGGCGACCGCTCCGATCAGACGTTCATACCATAAAATTTCGGGAACAAGAAAAAACGAGGCAATAGCCAACCCTAAAATTATCAGGTGGAATCTGTCGGGGATTTCTTGTGTGTCTATGTCAATAAATGCTACGCAAATTAACACGGATGCAAAAATACAGTATATTAAAGTTGCATACGAAAGAGAAAACTCGTAGCCGACCAGCAAAAATGTTAACCCCCCCAACAATTCTACCAATGGATATCTCGGTGAGATTTTACAGCTGCAATTTCTGCACTTCCCTCTCAAAAATAAAAAGCTAAATATCGGTATGTTGTCGTATCCTTTTATCGTGCTGTTGCATCCCGGGCATATAGACCTCCCTTTTGCAACAGAAATATTTTTCGGTATTCTATATATACAAACGTTTAAAAAACTACCTATAACCACACCGAAAACGCACATAAAAACCGCTACTATCCACTCCATAAAAATATACCCTCATTTTTTTTAATTTTCACAAAAAAATTGCTGTTTTATTTTATTTTTGCAACAATTAAGTATGTTTTTTTTTATATAAATATGTTATCATAAATTAAGGCTATATGCTATGAAAAAAAAAGCATGGAGACCATAATTATGCAAAATAAAAATATTAGAATCGGCGAATTGCTTGTAGACAGCAATATCATCAATGAACAACAATTAGAAAGTGCCCTTGCCATTCAAAAACAGTCGGGCGGTAAAAGACTTGGAGACATATTAATAGATTTGGGCGTTATTTCAGAAGACCAATTAATGAACGCCCTAAAGCAACGTTTAAACGTGCCATTGCTTAATTTAAATAATATCAACATCACTGCTGAGGTCTTAAAAGAAGTGCCTGCGACATTTGCACGTCAAGAAACCATTGTTCCCATCAGCATAACGGGAAATGTGCTCGAAGTTGCAACCAACGACCCTCTTAATTACGATGCGTTCAACAGGTTGAGTTTGTTAAACGGCCGCCAGGTAGAGACTTCTCTTGCTCCTAAACAAGAAATTCTTGCTGCCATAGACAAATTCTATTCTCAGCATCAGGTTAGCGCAATAGCGGAAGATATTACCCGTGAACGTGAAGTTTCCGACAACTTAGCGCAACTTGCAAACGAAGATTTCACCGAAATCGAAGGACGTGTAGGTAGTTCTCCTATCGTTAGGTTTGTAAACACAATTGTAGAACAGGCACACATCAAGCGTGCAAGTGACATCCACATAGAACCCTACGAAGATGTAGTACGTGTTCGTTTCCGTATAGACGGAGACTTAATAAACATTACCGAGCTTGCACATTCTGCGCATGCGTCGCTTGTCACTCGTATTAAAATAATGTCAGGAATGGACATCGCCGAACGTCGGCTTCCACTCGACGGCAGATTCGACGTTCAATTCGACGATTTCGACGTTTCTGTGCGTGTATCTTCTATGCCCACAGTCTTTGGCGAAAAAGTCGTTATGCGTCTTCTTGCCGACAGTAAATCCGGAATCTACAAAATAGAACAACTCGGCATGAACCAAGGAAACATGGACGCTTTTTACAAACTAATAGGCAGTCCTAACGGTATTGTGCTGGTAACAGGGCCTACCGGTAGCGGTAAATCTACCACGTTATATTCTATTTTGGCGGAAGTTGCTACACCACTTGTTAATGCCACCACAATTGAAGACCCGGTAGAAAAAGTTATTCCGGGTGTTTGCCAAACACAAATAAATCCTAAAGCCGGCCTAAGCTTTGCTTCCGGTCTGCGTGCCCTTCTTCGTCAAGACCCTGACATCATTATGATAGGCGAAATTCGTGACTCGGAAACCGCAGACATTGCTTCTCGTGCTGCTATAACCGGCCACTTGGTGTTGTCGAGTTTGCATACAAACGACGCCGGCTCAACCTTCATGCGTCTTGTAGACATGGGGCTTGAACCGTACGTAGTTGCGTCTTCCGTTGTTGGTGTTGTGGCGCAGCGTTTGCTTAAGTTAATCTGCAACAAGTGTAAGAAAGAGTATACTCCCACCCCCGCCGACATTTCTTACCTGCATTCAATAGGTGTACACGATATCCCGACTTTATACCACGGCACCGGGTGCGACCTTTGCAACAACACAGGTTATTTAGGCAGAACCGCCATACACGAAATCATACGGACCGACAATTCCATTCGTGACATGGTAATAAACTTAGAAAAAACCCAAAATATATTAGAATACTTAAAAACGCAAAATCAAAAGTTTTTGATAGACAACGCAATAGATATTTTATACGACACAAAAACAACCGTTGCTGAACTGCAAAGAATTTCCAGCAAAGATGTTTAATAGCAAACGAAAGGAAGCTTGATAATATGATAAACGAATTAGTAGAAGAAACCAGATCGTTAGGCGGCTCCGACCTGCATATCACCTGTGGCGAACCACCTATCATACGTTTAAACGGCGGCTTGGTACGTTTAACAGAAAAAGATGTCATAACTCCGCAAATCGCTCATGCAATAGCAAAAGAGATGATCGAACATTTGGGGCTTGATGTTCCCGCCCCTTTGCAAGACTTAGACTTTTCCTACACAACAAGTGCCGGCAATCGTCAGAGGGTTAACATATATCACCAACAGGGGAATTTGGCAATTGCCATTCGTTTGCTGCAAAAAGACATCCCCACCATAGACCAACTTAATCTGCCCGATGTTTTCACATCGATCGCTGAAAATCCTCGTGGTTTGATATTAGTAACCGGCCCTACAGGTAGCGGTAAATCTACCACCTTAGCGGCAATGTTAGACTATATAAACACCTCTCGCAGTTCACACATTCTAACTCTTGAAGACCCGATAGAGTACGCCCACAGAAGCAAATCGTGTGTTGTTAACCAAAGAGAAGTGGGCAAAGACGTTTCCGATTTCTCCGGTGCGCTAAGAAGTGCGCTTCGTGAAGATCCCGACGTTATTCTTGTGGGTGAGATGCGTGACTTAGAAACAATAGGTGCAGCCATTACAGCCGCAGAAACCGGCCATTTGGTTATGTCTACATTGCATACTATCGGAGCGGCCAAAACCATAGACCGTATTATAGACGTTTTTCCTCCCCATCAACAACAACAGGTTCGCATACAGTTAGAAACCGTTTTAAAGGCAGTTATCACCCAAACACTCATACCGAGAGCCGACGGCTCCGGCCGTATACCCGCTTTTGAGATCATGCTTGTTAATGATGCCATTTCAAACCTTATCAGAGAAGGAAAAACCTTCCAAATCGCATCTGTTTTGCAGACGAATTTGCAGTCCGGTATGATAAGTTTAGACATGTTCCTCGCTCGTTTGGTTAAGGACGGAAGCATCACTGTAGAAGAGGCTTTAGATCGTTGTACCAACAAAGGAGAATTTAGCCGTTATGCGGGTATCTGACAATGATTTTGTGGAAAAATCTTCTTCGTTT
>CAYJNC010000117.1:2989-6139 GCA_964371185.1 uncultured Christensenellaceae bacterium | reverse complement strand
AACAATATTCTAAAGAACAAATTCTTGAATGGTATTTAAACATAATTCCTTTGGGCGGAACGGTTTATGGCGTTAAAGCCGCCGCAAAAGACTATTTCGGAAAAGAGCTATCTCAGTTGACTCTAAAAGAAATGGTTTGTATTGCCTCTATCACACAGAGTACAACTAAGCTTAATCCTCGTCGGGCAACCTATTCTTTCCCCGAAAACTTACCCAGCCTCGTTAACCGTATGAATATCATATTAGAACGTATGCTGTGGGCGGGTATGATAACTCAGGAGGAATATGACGAAGCATACACACCGGTAGAAGATTATTTAGCACCCGAATGTATAGAGCAAACAGAAGACGGTAGTTGGCAGTTAATTGAAGGCGAAGATATGATATTAAACGAAAGTTATTTGCCTATATGGGAAGAGGAGATGAACATTTTAGAGGAATCTCCCGCCAATGTAATATACAAATATCCTCATTATGTTGAATATGTAATATACCAAGTACAAACGTTTATGTTGCGTCAACAAGACTTAGAAGACACGAGTGAGAATCGGTTGATTGTTGACCAGCAAATGCGCTCTGAGGGATATAAAATTTATTGTAACATAGACACTGAGATTCAAGATGCAGTGCAGAACACGATTTCCGAGTGGGAAAATTATCCGGATTTCCCTTCAAATGTTGAGACGGTAATAAGCACGACAGATTCTGCCGGTAATCCGATAGACATAGTACAGCCTCAGGCGGCTTCGGTTGTTATTGAAAATGAAACCGGCTACATACGTGCTATTGTCGGATCTCGTGACACACCCACACAGCGTTTGACACTAAACAGGGCATACCAAGGCAACATGCAAATAGGTTCTTCCATAAAACCCATAGCCGTCTATGCGCCTGCGTTCAACGAAGGTTTTGGGCTTGCTTCTTCGGTTGCAAACATTAAAGTTCCTATAGTCGGATGGGAAGTTACCGACGAAAGCCCGGGTTATCCCACCACAAGTACGGGCACGGAAGGCCCGGTGTCTATGCGACAAGCAATTGTAAGCTCGCTTAATATTGCCGCATCAAGAACGGTTTCTGAACTTGTTGGGCTTGATACATCTGCTTATTATTTAGAACAAAATGGGGTAGACCCCGAACATATAGACAAAAGCATAGTAGGGCTTGCGCTCGGTGCGTCGCCGATTACACCTCTTGAAGTGGCAGGCGCATATTCTACATTTACGCGCAGCGGAACATATTTAGAACCTTTAGCATTTGAAAGAGTAGAGAATTCTGCCGGTGAAGTTGTTATAGACGCTTTAGCGGAAAGAGAGCAGAACAACGTATTCACACCGGCTACGTCATGGATGATAACAGATGCGCTTACAAATGCAGTAAGAAGCGGTACGGGTACAAGTGCGCAACTGGCCGATATGACAACCGCAGGTAAAACCGGTTCGGTAGTAGACAACAAAGGTGCTTTCTTTGCCGGATACACACCGTACTATACCTCGTCTCTTTGGATAGGTCATGACGAATGGCAGTCTTTCTCTTCTTCAAGCGGTAACAGGACAGCAGCACCGCTTTGGAAGGCCTACATGGATATTATCCACGAGGGCATGACTGACAAGGAGATTCTTGACTACACTGCAGAAGAGGCCGGTTTGGTAGAGGCTACCTTATGTTCGCATTCAAATCTGTTGCCGAGCGGTTTATGCACATCTCGGGCAACAGACTACATAGCACAAACAGACGTTCCGACAGAAGTTTGTGATTGGCATTCGGGTGGAGGAGACACCAACCTGTATTGCTCTTCGAGCAATCAGCTTGCGGGCCCTGCTTGCCCGGCAGAATTGCTGTTTAGTTTAAACGCATACGAAGGTTTCCCCGAAGATTCGCCATATAGGCTTTGGACAAATGCAGCACAACGTGTAGACCCGGTAACAGGTTTGCCGACGGTTGTGAATCCATATACCGTGTGCCAAGTGCATAACGGTTGGGCAGTGGTAGACCCGGCGCCTGTAGTTCCGACAGTAGCACCAACGGTAGTGCCTACAATAGCACCGACAGTAGCACCGACAATAGCACCGACACCTGTGCCGACACCTGTGCCTACGATAGCACCTACGGTAGCGCCTACGGTAGCGCCGACAGTGGCTCCAACGGTAGCGCCGACCGAAGCGCCGGTAACTCCATAACAATCGCATGACGGGGGCAATTTTGAGCCGCAGGGGCGACCGGGGCGAGTGAAGGGCGACCGGAAGGCGAGCAATGGGGTAAGCGACGGGCGAGTGAAGGGCGAGTGAAGGGCGACCGGAAGGCGAGCAATTGGGTAAGTGAAGGGTGAGTGAAGGGCGACCGGAAGGCGAGCAATTGGGTAAGTGAAGGGTGACAGCAAATCCTATGGGTTCGTGATGCTTGTAGTAATAAGAAAATAGCGGAGGTGGTATTATGGCTACATTACGAGCAAAGATGACTATGATGATAATTAGGAATGTACTTAATACAACCTCGTCTACAAACATAACCCAAAATTTAGAAAATGCGATTTCGAAGAGCTTTCCGTTTAAGAAGTCTAAAAAAATTGAGCATAGAATAGTAAAAGTTGGCGATTACGCCCAAATGGAATATTTTAGCAGAAGGGGTGTTACTCCAAAGAAAGTTATATATTTTTTGCATGGTGGAGGCTATGTTTTGGGAATGCAAAACTTATATAGAAATCATGCACTACGCTACCTTAGAGCTTGCGAAGACATTGTTGTTGCTCTGCTTGATTACAGGGTTTTACCGAATGTATACCCATCTGCCTTAGAAGATGCAATTTTAGGCTGGCAAACACTTTTGAACGATGGATTTGCCGAGTCGGATATCATTTTGTTAGGAGACAGTGCCGGAGGTAATTTAGTGCTTTCGCTGACATTAAAGTTAAAGCAAGAAAAGCGTTCATTGCCCGACTCTTTGTTTTTGATGTCGCCGTGGGCAGACATGACGGCAAGCGGTGAAAGTTATATTGAAAATTCTATGAGCGATGTGTTTTTTGGTAGTAAAGAGCGTTTGACACGAGAATTGATAAACAGTTCCCTCGATTCGGGAATGTATAAGTATTTTACGAATGCAGATAAAAAAGACCCATTAGTGTCACCCGTTTTTGCCGATTATCATGGGTTTCCT
>CAYJNC010000117.1:1264-2979 GCA_964371185.1 uncultured Christensenellaceae bacterium | reverse complement strand
CCTCCTACGTATATTGTCGTAGGTGAGGCAGAAATGCTTTTGGACGACAGCAGGTTATTGGCAGAGAAAATGCAAAAAGACGGTAGTACTTGTGATATTAATATTGTGCCCGAAATGTTTCATGTTTTTCCGCTGTTTCCTTATTTTAAAGAAAGCAGGAAAGCCCTTGCCGAGTTGCAGTCTCGAATTAATACACGCTTGCAAATGATGGGTAATTTTAATTAATAACCAAAACCTAACACAAAAAAATAGTTGTTTTATCGATAGACGAATATTAAAACCGCAGGGCATAGCCTTGCGGTTTTAAATGTATCGGTAATTTTTTTAATATTGCTACCTTACAATAATGTATTCCGTTTTTTCTATGGCATCGTTTATCAATCCTTCGATGTCGAGCGCCTCTTCCGCCTGCATGATTTTGTCGAGCTTTGGACGGGTAAGCGGATGCTTCGGAACAAAGACCGTACAACAATCTTCGTGAGGTAAGATAGAAGTTTCGTAGGTGTCTATTTCTTTTGCCCTGTTAATTATTTCTATCTTATCCATGCCGATAAGCGGACGGAAAACGGGCATACTTACAACTTCGTTTGTAACAAACATACTTTGCGTCGTTTGGCTCGCAACCTGCCCGATGCTCTCGCCCGTAACTATGGCGTTGCATTCGTTTAACTCGGCTATTCTTTGCGCTATCCTCATCATAAAACGGCGCATTATTATGACAAGCATTTCGTGCGGGCATTTTTCGTATATTTGTAATTGTATGTCGGTAAAATGCACTACACAAAGTTTAATTCTGCCAACATAACCGCTTAGTTTTTCTGCTAAGGTTACAACTTTTTGTTTTGCCGCCTCGCTTGTGTAGGGGAAACTATGATAGTGCACCGCGGTTAATTCTACACCTCTTTTTGCTACCATGTAGCCGGCAACCGGGCTGTCTATTCCTCCCGATAACAGCAGAACGGCTTTGCCGTTGCTCTTCTGCGGCATACCACCCACGCAAGGGATAATGTCTACATAGCCGAAACATTGTTCTCTTACTTCAATGTATACACGGAAATCGGGGTTATGAACGTCTACAGTCAATTCGGGCAGACTCTCTAACAAAAAACCGCCGATTTCGGCCGCTATTTGCATAGAACCGGGTTGGAATCGCTTGTCGGCCCTCGTCGCCTCCACCTTGAAAGTGGCTTTTGTTATACCTTTTTTCGCAATATATTCTTTTGTCATGGCAAGTAAACTTTGTTTAATGGAATCCATGTCCTTTTCTATTTCAATAGCCGGCGAAATAGAGTGCAAACCGAAAACTTTTCGCACCGCTTCTATTGCCTGAGGCATATTTTGCTCTGTTAAGCCTGTGACAAAAAACCGTCCCTGTCCTTTTTGGCATTTTGCACCTTCGATAAAACGCAAGGCACGTATGATTGCTTTTTTTTGTAACATCTCGAAATGTGGGCGGTTGAGCCCTTTTAAATGGATTTCTCCGTATCTTATAAGTAATACCATAATCTTTATACCCTCTTAAACTTGCGCAATTGCACAATATTTTTTTTAATTTCTTCTACCGCACATAAAATTTCTTCCTCTGTGTTAAAAGCACTAAAACTAATACGAACTATTCCTGCGCTTACTTCGTTTGGCAGACCAAGCATAGAAGCAAGCCTGCTCTTGCCTTTCTTAGATGAACAAGCAGAACCGGTAGAAATATATATACCCTT
>CAYJNC010000117.1:0-1226 GCA_964371185.1 uncultured Christensenellaceae bacterium | reverse complement strand
CTAACATATGTAGCAATGTTTCGCCATTAATTCCTTCAAAAGAAATGTTGACTATGTGATTGCAAGATTTTTGTTCTTCAATAGGGGATACGAGCATACTTCCTTCTATTTGCAGACATTCGCTTAAAAATACTAGCTTTAATTTTCTTAGGTGGTCGGTAGTTTTTGCAAAATGTTTTTTAAAATAATCTGCGGCATAAGCAAAACTAATTATGCCCAAAACATTCTCCGTTCCCGAACGCAGACCGTTTTCTTGTCCACCTCCTAGAATATATGGTTTTAACGGTGATGTTGGCAGATAAAAAACCGCACCCACTCCCTTATGAGAATGAACCTTGTGTGCGCTTACCGTATAGTAATCTACATTGTTATAATCAAAAGAATTGCTCTCTCGTAAAAATGCTTGTACTCCGTCGGCATGAAACAGCGTGCTTTTGTTCTTGGTTTTGACGCCCGATGAAATTTTGCCTATGTCATTTTTGGCGCCTGTTTCGTTGTTTACGTGCATGACGCTCACTAATGCTGTCTTATCCGAAACTGCGTCTATTACCGATTGTGGCTCAATATAACCGTGTTTGTCAGGCTTAATGTATGTGACCTTATAACCTTTTTCTTCGAGCTTTTTAAAACTTTCATAAACACACGGGTGTTCTGCTCCGGCACAAACGAAGTCTATATCTTTTTTAATACGAAAACCGTTTAATATTACGGTGTTTGCCCCCTCTGTGCCGCCCGATGTTATGAAGCATTTATGCAGTGGTGAAGAAAAAGCGTTGATAAGTGTTTGTTTTGCCTGTTCGATTCTTTTAGACACCTCAACTGAAGGAGAATACAGCGAAGATGGATTGTTCCACAAGGTATTTGCATATTCTTCATATACGTTATGAAGTTCGTTTAGCGGTTTTGTTGTCGCCGCATTGTCTAAATATATCATTTGTTTTATATCCTACCCATATTGTTATGCTACCGCTATGTTGCTCCAATGAGAAACATCTGATTGTCCTAAAGAATTGTCACCGACTGCAACAACCGTTCCGTCCGAGCGAACACCAACGGTGTGCATTCCGTCGGCCGAAATTTCAACTATGTCTTGCCAAGCGGAAACATCACATTGGCCGTATTCGTTGTCACCGATTGCGACAACAGTTCCGTCTTCTTTTAATCCTACGGTGTGAAAAATTCCTGCCGCTATCGAAACAATGTTTTCCCACTCGGAAACGTCACAT
>CAYJNC010000116.1:5291-6165 GCA_964371185.1 uncultured Christensenellaceae bacterium | reverse complement strand
ACTTTTAGACATTTTTATTAATAAATCGTCGATTACCGTTATTTTTCTATCTACAAACACAACAAATCAACTCTACCGCCTTCTCTATACCTATTTTTGTGGTGTCTATGAAAAGATTATAGTTTTCCATATCGCCCCATTTCTTACCGGTATAGTACTCATAGTATTTTGCTCTTTTTTTGTCTATTTGCGTTATCTCTTTTAATAGCTCTTTGTCTGTTTTATCATCGTTCCCTTTTGCCTTGCATCGAGTAATTCGCGATTCCATGTTTGAAGCATAAATGAAAACTTTTAATACATCTCCACTTTTTAACAAATCGTCGGCACATCTTCCAACAATCACCGCATTTCCCTTTTCGCCTACCTCTTTAATTATGTCGGCCTGTGCAACCTGAATTTGATCGGCCGGCATTTGCTGATAATATACAAACGAGCGTCCGTAAACCTGAGGAAAAGTTCGTGAGATGGCAGCCTCGCTATATTCTTCTATATACTCTTTTTTAAATCCTGTCTTTTTTGATACCTCTTCAATGAGTTCTTTATCATAATATGCTAATTGAAGTTTTTCGGCTAACTTTTTTGCAATTTCTCTTCCACCACTACTGAATTGTCTGCTTATTGTAATAATCATAATATACTCTCCTTTTATTTTTAATAATTATACACACTTTTATACTTTCGCATATAGGCAAGTGAAATAATGAAACACAAACCTTCTCCTATAGGCACCGCCAACCATACGCCTACTACCCCGATAATATTAGGTAATATGAGTAATACACCGGTTATAAAGACAAAAGTGCGGAAAAACGATATTAATGCAGATACCTTACCATTCGAGAAAGCCGTAAACAGTGCAGAGGCAAATATGTTT
>CAYJNC010000116.1:0-5281 GCA_964371185.1 uncultured Christensenellaceae bacterium | reverse complement strand
AAAATGAAACTTATAGAAAACAACCTCTGACCCAATACAGCTATTTCATTTACAGCCGTCCCGCTTTCTGTAAATATCCCTACAATTACGTTAGCAAAAAGAACGGAAAATGTAAATACAATAAGTGCTAATATAAGTATAAACTTTCTGCTTACAGAAAACAACTGTTGTATTTTTTGCTTGTCTTGCAAACCGTAGTTGTAACTGAAAAGCGGTGCTGCTCCGCTTGAATAACCCATATATAGCGCACTCAAAAGAAATTGAGAATACAATATTATTGTTATCGCCGCAACGCCATCGGGCCCTATAAGACGCATCATAGCCACGTTAAATAAATATGTCGTTACAGCCGTAGCAATGTTTGAGACCATTTCAGAAGACCCGTTAGAACAGCTTTTCAGTATGGTTTTCATGCTAAATTTTGGACGTGCAAATTTTATAAGGCTCTCTTTTGGTACAACAAAACAATATATTCCGTACGCTGTGGAGAAAACTCCACCTAAACCGGTTGCAATTGCCGCTCCGGCTACCCCCATATTTAGAGATACGATGAATACATAGTCTAAAACTATATTCGTTATTCCACCTATTAAAGTCAAAATAAAAGCCTTAGACGGTTTTCCCGACGTAACCAAAAAGAATTGGGCTACTACTTGCGTAATAAAGAACGGAAGGAAAAAAGACGTGTAGTATAGGTAGTCGTAGCAGTAAGTAAATATCAGGTCGTTTGCGCCTAAAACATATATTAAATCTTCTAAAAAAACTAATGTTATAACTGTTATTAAGACTCCGCATAATGTTGCAACGATTGAAATTGCGGTAAAATCACTTTTTGCCTCTTTTTCTTTTTGTTGTCCTAATTTTGTTGCACAAATTGCACTGCCACCGGTTGCAAACATAATACCAACCGCCATTGTTATCGTAATTATGGGATACACGATATTAACACCCGACAAAGCATTAGCGCCCACAAATCGAGAAACAAACGCACCGTCTATCATCACATATAATGACAAAAAAAGCATAAGCACCATGTTTGGCACAGTAAATTTCAGCACAGATTTAAAATTTGTTTTTATTCCTAAGAGAGAATTACTCATACTATATATTGCTTTCTAAACAAATATTTTTTGTAGAAACTATCTACTTGAGACAATTATCCGCATCTTTTAGACATTTAATAATACTAATATGCTGCGGACATACAGTTTCACACTTACCACACATAACACAAGCAGAGGCATTTTTATGCTCTTCTAATTTTCTGTATGTAAATTTAGAGATGCTATCTCCGGGCATTATAATTTGTTCGTTTAACATCTTCAATATGAAAGAAATCGGCAAATTTTTGTTGCAACTAACTTCACAATATTTACATCCTGTACAAGGAATTGTCGGAGTATTTTTAAAATACTTTCTTACCTTCTCTATTGCTTTTATTTCGTTTTCATCATGCGGCGTGAGATTTTTAATTGTATCAATATTCTCCATCACTTGTTCATACGTAGACATACCACTTAGAACTGTCAGCACGCCGGGCAAGTTAAATGCAAAACGCAAAGCCCACTGTGCCATCGTACGATTCTTATTTGCCTCGTTTAAAATACTTCTTGCAGGTTTTGGAAGATTAGCAAGCAAGCCACCTTTTATAGGCTCCATAATAATAATCGGGATATTTCGTTCTCTTAAAATACTATAGTTTTCAAAAGAACATACAAATTCACTTTCCCAGTCTAAATAATTTAACTGTATTTGAACAAAATCTATGTTGTTTTGCTCATCTAAGACTCTTCTAAGTAAATCCGGAGTTCCATGGAAAGAAAATCCAAATTTTTTTATCAGACCGTCTTCTTTTTTTGAAAGGCACTGCTCGAAACAATCAACACTTTTGTAGTGCGAATAGACCTCTTCATTTAATATATTATGCACTAAATAATAATCAAAATATTCTGCCCCGGTGCGCTCTAATTGTTCGCAAAAAATTGCGCCTACATCTTCTTTTGCTTTTAAGGTACTGTAAAACACTTTTGTTGCCAAGGCATATGTGCTTCTGTCGTGTCTACCGATCAACATCTTTTTAACGATTTCTTCGGAACCGGGGTATACATATGCAGTATCGAAGTAGTTTCCGCCGCTATTTATGTATAAATCAACCATTTTTTCTATCTGTTCTAAGTCAAACTTATCTTCAATTTTAGGCAATCTCATGAGCCCAAATCCTAATGTGCAAATGGTTTCGTAATTCATTATAAGTAGCCTTTCCAATTAAAAATCGCAAAAAAGAGCATCTACGATGCTCTTTTTTGTGTTTATCTAAAATACATCCTATGTTCTTCATCATAAGAAAAAAGATTACCGGTATAATTAACCGGCCGTTTTTCCCAGCCTGAGTCTACCTTTTGCATGATATTTTCGATAGGCACAATTGCACCCGTTGCCGAATAATCGGTTACACAAAAAGCACCGGTTGCACAAGCAAGAGTTATGGTTCTTTCTAACGAACAACCTCTTAATAATGCGGCTAAAAAGCCTGCAACACTTGTGTCGCCCGCACCCGTTGCCGATTTTACATCTTCAACTTTAAATATTCCGGAAAAAATTTCTTTGTTCGCCCAGTTTTCAACGTCTGCCGGTGCACCTTTGCCCATATTTTTAATTCGCTCTACATCGGCAGTTTTAACATAATAACCGAGTGTTCCGCATTTTAAAACAACAACTGCGGCTCCCATGTTTATCATGCGCTCGCCTATCTTAGTCAAATCATCTATTAAAATATTTTCTAATATGTCGTCTCCTAAAGATTTCAACCTAAAATATTCGTCCCTATCGGTCATAAGTAGAATTTCTTCTATGCTCGGTACGAAAATATCTGTATACGGCAAGGTTTTTTCAAATATTTTATTCCAGTCAGACTGCCCTGAAACAGAAGTTGCATCGGGTTGAGCTGTATCGACAGAAGTCGTGACACCCCTTTCTTTTGCCTGCCTCATGATTTTTTCAAACTCGTTGCCACCGTTAATATACATTTGCTTCATTAGAGGAGCATATCCGAAGTGAAATAACTTCGCCTGCTCTACAACATCGAAATTAATATTGTCGGCCGTAAATGTGTCATTTACTGCTGCATTATGCAAAAAAATTCTGTCGCAACCCGGCACAGCCAAAACAACAGAATATGAGGAATCTTCCCCTTTTGCAACAGATAGATATTCGCTGTTACCTCCACAATTAACCAAAACCTTTCCGATAATATCGCCTATAATATCGTCCCCGATTTTCGCCATAAGAGGTGTGTTCATTCCTAATTTATTAAGCGCAACACCGGTGTTAGCCACGCTCCCCCCCGTAGAAATCTCCATGTTTTCGACATCCGACTGTTTTCCGCCAATAAAAATGTCTTTTAATTCAAGACCTCTTTTTGGAAATTTCGGTGTAAAATCGAGACAGATATGACCGGCACAAACTACATCTACCATAAATATTCCTCCTTTAATAAAAAAACTATGTTATGTCATAACATAAAAATACTTTAAACTATATAAATATAAAATACATAAGTTTCAAAAAAGATATTTGACTAATTTTATACTAAAATTAAAGGCATCGCTTATAAAATGCTATTATTTTTTTCTTCTTTTACTTCTCCATCCGGCCAAACATAAACTATTTTTCCGCATTTAAGACAGACATATACTACAGTAGCATTAGCCGATTTAGCTGATTTACGCTCATACATAGGTGTTTTACAATTTTTGCATTCCATATCGAATCCTCCTCAGCTATTATACCACAATTTAATACAAATTGACATAGAAGTTATAATAAAAAACTTTTTTTCTAACTTCCTTTTATGAACTGTATACTATAAATATAACCTATTTATAGTATTTTAAGCATATTTGAGTTGAATTAATGTATTTCAGGTGATAGAATTAAATATGTTAGGAAATTCTGAGCTTTAAGCGAAAGGACATAAAATCCATGAATTCTGAAATCAAAACAAACGAGCCACTTATAGACTACCGATTTAACATTTTAAGTTACGAACAGTATCTGAAAGATTTAGAGACTTATAAATTTACAAAAATTAGTATGACAGAAGTTATAAACGCCGACATGATGATAGCTTCTTTTGGTGAAAACAGATATTTCAAAACTTGCACCGAAATCCTTCATACCGGAAACGCTGCATATGTTCAACTTGGTTTAGATAAGATAATTCACGTTTATATTAATACCTATAAATCATTTATGGCTGTCGCAAACGATGACATAAGCGACGAGGATTTCCTTAATTTGATGAGAGGGTTTTATGAGCAATACGAATTAATCAACTCTAAAAAGACCGAACTTGGTGGGATTTCTCGGTTTATTATTGCATTTGGTTCGGGCGAAGAACTCATAGACCGTGCAAAAAGCGCACTATATATGCATCGTGATCAGCAAGTTAATTTCATTGTTGCTACCGACGAAAAAGAAAGGTTAACACGAGAAACAGAAAAAAATGTTGCATTGTTCTCCCTTTTAAATTATGCGTTGACCAACGACAAAGTAGTTCCTTATTATCAAGGCATATATGACAACAATTTAAATGAAATAACCAGATACGAAGCTTTGATGCGCATTTATGATCAGGAAGGAAACATTTGCCCGCCCGGAATGTTCTTAGATGCAGCTAAAGAGTTTAAACTTTATTTGCCTTTAAGTAAAAAAATGCTTGATAAAGCAATGAAAGATTTTGAAGGAAAGCAAAGTACTTTAAGTATTAACATATCTATGTTTGACATACAATCAAAAGATTTTAGAGATTGGTTTTTGAACAGAGTAAAAGAACATACGAATCCATCTAAGATTTCAATTGAGTTTGTGGAAACAGAAGATTACAACAACGACACCGAGCTTTTTGAATTTCTGGACAATGCAAGAAAAATAGGCTGTAAAGTTGCAGTATACGATTTTGGTGTAGGTTTTGCTACTTATACCTCTGTCATTTCATTAAAGCCGGAAATCATTAAAATAGATGGTGATATTATTAAGAATTTAGCAAATAATAACGAAAATTTAATAATATTAGAATCAATTTGTTATATGGCTCGACTGATAAACTCTGAACTTGTTGCGGAATTTGTTGAGGATAAAGACATTCAGGAGATAGTTCTTAATCATAATATAAAATATTCTCAAGGTTATCACTTCGCAAAACCGGACAAGATTTGCAACCTAAACATAAAATAATTACAATAATCCATCAGAAGCGACATTTTGCCGCTTCTTTTTTTAT